>JAZSCJ010000024.1:0-27948 GCA_045602885.1 Oscillospiraceae bacterium | reverse complement strand
GGTCCTGCGCCTTGACGCGCACGCGCTGGGGGCGGGTGACCGTGCCGTACAGGCCGGGCACCGACAAGCACCTCTCCCAGCCGGTCTGCTCGCCCTCGGTAAAGATAATTTCGGGGTTGATCAGCTCGATAACCTCTTCCTGGGCGTTCATGACCAGCACCACACGGCGCAAAATGCCGATCTGGGGCGCGGCAAGGCCCACTCCTTGCGAATCGGCCAGCGTTTCACGCATGTCGTCCAGCAGAGCGTGCAGCTTGTCGTCAAAACGGGTCACCGGATGGCAAACTTTGCTCAATTCCGGGTCTTTTCTGGTTAAAATCGTTCGCAATGCCATGTTTCTTTCCCTCCTGCATCAATCCAGCGGATTCACATCGGCAAAAACCGAGATACCGCGGTGTTCCTTATCCTGCTGCGCGGCACGCACCAGATGGGCCAGCAGCTCGCGCAGCTGCTTGTTATTTTTTCCGCTGACCGTCAAACGGTAGCGATAGCGATTGTTGACCTTGGTCACCGCCGCCGGGGCAGGGCCAAGCACTTGGATATCCATATCCCGATAGGGACTGGCCTGCAATGCCTCCTCCAACGCCTGGCGCAGGCGCATGCAGGCACGCAGCACACCGTGCTCATCCACGCCCGAGGCGGTCAGCAAAAACAGATCCCGGAAGGGCGGACAGCCCCGCAGCTTACGCAGCGCGATCTCCTGCTGATAAAAGCTGTCGTAATCCTGCGCCGCAGCACAGGTGATGACTTCATTTTCCGGCGTCCAGGTCTGTATGACCGCCCGACCCAGTTTGTTGCCCCGTCCGGCCCGGCCGACTGCCTGGGTGATCAGAGAAAAGGCTCGCTCACCAGCCCGAAAATCGTCCACGTACAGCGATAGATCGGCGGCGACAACGCCCACCAACGTCACATTTTCAAAATCCAGTCCTTTGGCCACCATCTGCGTGCCCACAAGGATGGGGATATTCTCCTTAACAAACCGGGAAAACATTTTCTCGTGGTTGTTGGATGCGCTGACCGTGTCGGCATCCATGCGCATGATCTCCACGCCGGGAAACAGCTTTTCCAGCTCCTGCTGCACCTTTTGCGTGCCCGTGCCGATGTAGGAAAATTCGCCGCCGCATTCCGGACAGGCATCGGGCAGCGGCTCGGAGTGGCCGCAGTAATGGCACATGAGCCGCCGGTTGGCCGAGTGATAGGTCAGATAGACCGAGCACCGGGGACAGGACGGCACCTGACCGCACTCACCGCAGGAAAGCATCCGGGACGCGCCACGGCGGTTGAGAAACAAAATGGCCTGCTCGCCCCGCTTCTGGTTGTCTTCCAACTCCATGCGCAGCAGGGTGCTGATATCCGAGCCGTTTCCTGCACGCAACTCCTGCTTCATATCGGCAATGAACACCTTGGGCAGCGCACGCTCGTTATAGCGGCGGTTGAGGGTAAACAAGTGGTACGTTCCCTGCTTGGCCAGATACATACTCTCCACCGAAGGGGTGGCCGAACCTAACAACAGCAAGGCGTTATGTTGGACACAGCGAAATTTCGCCACGTCCCGGGCGTGGTATCGGGGCACATTTTCCGACTTGTAGCTGTGCTCCTGCTCCTCGTCCAGCACGATCAGACCGAGATTTTGCAGCGGTGCGAACACAGCCGAACGCGTGCCCAGCACCACCTTGGCCCGACCGGTTTTGATCCGCTTCCACTCGTCGTAGCGCTCACCCGAGCGCAGACTGCTGTGCAGCACCGCCACTGCGTCACCGAAATGGGCGGTAAAAATATTAAGCAGTTGGGGCGTTAAGGCAATTTCCGGCACCAGTACCAACGCCGTTTTCCCCCGCTGCAGCATTTGGCCGATCAGCTTGAGATAAACTTGCGTTTTTCCGCTTCCGGTAACGCCGTACAACAAAGCTGCCGACGGCTTACCCATACCAGCCAGGGTATCCAGACCTTCAAAGACTTGCTGCTGCTCCTCATTAAGTTGTATCGGTTCGGCCGACTGTATCGATTCGGTCTGTACCCGACGAAATACCTCCCGCTTTTCCAGCGTGATCAACCCCCGCTTTTCCAGTGAGCGCAGGGTGACCGACGAAGCGCCGGTAAAATAGCAGATCTCCCGGGAGCAGGCGCTGCCGATGCCGGCCAGCAGCTCTACCACCGCATATTGCAGCGGGGCACGCTTGCGGCGCGGCTCTACCTGCGCCAATGCTTCTTCGGGAGGGATGGCCAACATGGCGATCTGCTCGGTCTTGTCGCCCACACCGCGAGATGCACTGGTCTCCAGCGTTAAAACTCCCCGATCACACAGCAGCTTGAGCGCCGGATTGGGATCCCGGGTGCCGAAGGCATCCTTCAGCCGCCCCAGTTCCACCGCGCCGTTGTTGGCATACAGAATGTCAAGCAGCATGGCGGCATGGCCGGAACGACCGGCCGCGGCGTAGGCACGCTCTTTGTCCACGCCATCGGCAATGCGCCACACATCCTGCAGGGCAAACCACAATCCGGCCGGCAGCATGGCACGCACCGCCTCATACACCGTGCAAAAGCATTGCTCCCGTACCCAAAGGGCCAGCTTTAATCCTTCGGCATCCAGCACCGGCTCATCGTCCAGCAGCGTCAAAATCGGCTTAAGTGTGCGTGTTTCCGTCGGCTCACCCACCGCCAGTACGATTCCGTCACAGCGGCGATTGCCCGCACCAAAGGGCACCACGACACGCACACCGGGACGGATACGCTCCCCCAGCTCGGCCGGGATGGAATAGGAGTAGGGTCGGTCGATGGCATAAGTCGCGGCAGCCAAAGCAACTTTGGCCGTCTGTTCTGCCTGCATATCACCGTCCCCTTCCCTTTGCGCGAACAGCAAGTCTTAGGGCATGCCCCAAGACTTGCTGTTTCTCTTTCTTTGCGTTACGCTTCGACCTTGCCCTGTGCCACCTCACGGATGGCGATGGACACCGGCTTGTCTTCCAGCTTAACTCCGTTTTCCTCGGCCTCAATGGCAATCTGGCGCGCCCGCTGGGCCACCACATTGACCAGCATATAGCGGCTGGGCACCTGCTCAAGCAGGCTGTTCATGGGGGGATAAAGCATCATAATTGTTACACTCCTTCTGTTAAATGCATCCGATTTCTAACACGGCAGTCCTCTGCCAGCAAAATGGCCTTGATCTCGGCCGCCGCCACGGGCACCTTGTCATTGACCACCAGATAATCATAGTTGGGAATCTCTTTGTACTCCTCACGCGCCTTTTGCAAGCGTCCGGCAATGACATCCTCATTGTCGGTGGCACGCCCGTGCAGACGCCGGGACAACTCCTCAAAGGTGGGGGGAATAATAAAGATCAAGATGGCCTCGGGGCATTTGGCCCGCACCGTGGCAGCGCCCTGTACCTCAATGTCCAACAGCACATCCACGCCCTGCTCCAGCTTATCCTGGATCACCTTAAGGGAGGTCCCGTAATAGTTACCCACATACTGGGCATATTCCAGCAGCTCGTCCGCGGCGATCATCCGCTCAAACTCCGCGCGATCCACGAAGTTGTAGTTCACGCCGTTCTCCTCTCCGACCCGTGGCGCTCGGGTGGTGAAAGATACCGAAAAGTAAATGTCTTCCCGCTCGCTGAGCAATTCGGAGATCACCGTGCTCTTCCCCACGCCGGAGGGCCCGGACAACACGATGAGCTGCCCCTTTTTCTTCTTTCGTGTCAAACTCATTCTTCTTCCATCTCCTCCTGCACGCCGGCGTCAGCGGCATCCTTTCCGGCCAGGCGTCCGGCCACCGATGTGCTGGGCAGCGCCGAGAGCACAATGTGTCCGCTGTCCATGATGAGCACCGTTTTGGTTTTGCGACCAAAGGTGGCATCGATCAGCGTGGCCCGGTCCCGTGCCTCCTGCACCATGCGCTTGATGGGTGCCGAGTCGGGACTGACCAGCGCCACCGTGCGCTGGGCGGAGACCATGTTTCCAAATCCTATGTTGATCAGCTTCATGGGCTGACACCGCCTTTACTCGATGTTCTGGACCTGCTCCCGGATCTTTTCGATCTCGGCCTTCATGTCCACGACCATACGGGAGATCTCGATGTCATTGCACTTGGAGCCGATGGTGTTGGTTTCCCGGTTAAACTCCTGAATCAAGAAATCCAGCTTGCGCCCGGTGGCACCGCCCTGCTCCAGCATTCCACGCAGCTGCTCCAGATGGCTGCGCAGACGCACAGTTTCCTCGTCCACCGCTACCTTGTCGGCAAAGATGGCTGCCTCGGTCAGCAGACGGCTTTCCTCAATCTGGGTGTTTTGAAGCACCTCCTGCATCTTGGCCTGCAGTCGGGCACGGTACTCGGCCACCGTCTGGGGGGAGCGCTGCTCCACCTTGCCGGTGTAATCCTCAATGGTTTGGGCACGGTTGAGGATATCCTGCTTCAGCTTGCCGCCCTCACGGGTACGCATCCCGTCAAAGTCGGCCAGCGCCAGATCGAGCACCGCGCAGATCTCGGCCGCAACGGCCTCCAGATCCTCTTCCTGCTTTTCCACGCTCAAAATGTCAGGGAAACGGGCCAGATCGGTGGCGCGGTAGTCGCACTTGATCTGACCGGCACCCATGGTGATCAGCGTTTGCAGCGCGTCCATATAGGACTTGGCCAGATCCTCATTGACCGTTACCGACAGCGCCTCGCCGCCGGTCTGGGCAATGTTGACAAACACATCCACCTTGCCGCGGGATATGGTCTGACCCACCCGGGCTTTGATGGCATCCTCGGCAAAGATATACGCCCGGGGCAGCTTCACATTGCAGTCCAGATAACGGTTGTTGACCGAGCGCACCTCAACGGTGATTTTGCGGCCGTTTTGATTGGCCTCGCCCCGGCCGTAGCCGGTCATACTCTTAATCAAACAGGTTCCTCTCCTTTATCGGTTATAGCGGCGTGTCACGCTGCGTATGCCCGCGGCATAGCAGGTGATCAGCTTGCTGAAACCATAATCGTAAATCAAAAACACCACATTGCCCACCAGATACACCGGCAAGATATGCTGCAATACGGCCGGCAGCAGGGGAAACAGCAGTGTGGAGAATCCAAACACAAGCACGCTGAGTACCAGATTGAACCAGCACAGCTTGAGCAGCAGCTCCCACGGCAGCTTACGCAGACGCTCAATGGCGTATTTGACCATGGGATACAATCCGAAGAAAAGGGCGTACAACAGGGCGCAGCCCTTATCAGGCAGCAGCAAAAGAGCCAGCAGACCGGTTGCGCCGTAGCACAAAAAGCCACAGCTCAGTCCGCCCGAAATCACGCCCACAGCCGGGACCAGACCGGCCACAGCCACCAACCCCACGCGCCCGGAGGGCATCAGCGTGGCCAGATAGAGCAGCAGCAACGACAGGGCGGCCAGCGACCCACCCAACGCCACAGCGAGGGCACGTTTCGATGTTTTGCGTTGTACCATGGCTTAATTTCCGCAACCGCCGCACAGGCAGTTCAGACACATCAGCGTGGTACAGCAGTCCATGGCATCCATTCCGCCGCCACCGGCGTATCCTGCCGGGCGATAGGCGTTTCCGCCCTGCTGCATCATGGTGTAGGCCTGGCGGTATTCCATGTTGTTGGGTTCCATGCGCACCGCCATTTGATAGTTCTGCATGGCTTCATCCAACCAACCGCGGCGATAGGCCACACTACCGGCCAAAAAGTACCACTCGGCGGTACGGGCGCCGATCGAATGAAGCAGTTGCTCGGCCTGATCCAGATTGCCGCTGTGGATCAGATTGCGCACCTGGGCATAGGTGGCGTCACCGCTCCTGCTTTGGTAGGCGCTTTGGCTTTGATAGGCCGAGCCACCGGCGGTATAACCGCCCGAAGCGCCGCCGCGCAGCTTGGTGATGGCGTCATAAGCCTCATTGACCTGCTTCATCTTTTCCTCGGCCAGATCGGCCAACGGGTTATTCTGATAATTGTCGGGATGGTACTTGCGTGCCAGTTCCCGATATGCCTTTTTGATTTCATCATCGCTGGCGCCGGGGTTGACGCCCAGCACCTGATAGGGATCGTTCATCGACTTATTCTCCTATGCTTTTTTGCCGCTTTTTCCAGCGCTCGGTAAAAACCAGTTCTTCCACAGCAGGCAAACCAAGATACAGAATGTTGGACACAATGCCATCCCACCGCGGTGACGGGGCCAGCGCATAGGCCGAAGCCGCCAGATTGCGGGAGTGCAACAGCGTCACACGAATTTCTTCCTCATGCTGCTGCGGGGTGCCTTCAAATCGTTCCAGTACGGGGTTATAGTTCCCCCTCTGGGCATCCTTCTTCCAATCGTCCCATGCATCCACCAGATAAATCCAGCGTCCGATATGGTAGAGCATCTGACCGATGGCCCGATCCCGGTCGGCATCGCCGGTTTGGGGGGCAGCCGCCTGCAAAATGCAGGCAAAGGCATCGGCCGGGCGGTCCAGCGAGGCGCAGCGCTCACGCTCCAGCGTGTGCAGCGCATCCAGACATTGGGCCACCGTGCGGTCAAATTCCGGTTGTGCTCGGGATGCCTTACGATAGGCCAGCTTCAACAGCCAAGACGCCAAACGTGCCGGCAAGCCGCGCCAGAACCCGTCGTCAGCCACATCATCCCGCAGTTTTTGCCAGCTGAGGATCAGACTTTCATCCGCCGCCACCGCAAGGGATGGCATTTGCAGGCACATCTTGCGCTTGCGAAAGGGATGGGCCAGACAGCGGCAACGGGCCGTTTGGCACGGCTGTGGCTCATGGGCCAGCACCATAGCCAGAAAGGTAAAATCGTAATTGAGGGTAAAGCGTGCCAGAAGTCCGTACCGCTTTCCCATAGTACGACACAGGCCGCAATAAACAGCCTTGTAGTCCTCCAGCTCCCGCACACGCAGCTCCGAATTCAGGGGTCTTACATATCCGAACAAGACTTGAGAACCTCCACAATGCGAAGCTGGACCGGGCGCCTGCGCCGAATACGGCGATCCACAAAGGCATTGGCCCCAAAGCCCACCAGCAGGAACAGCAGACCCACGCCAAAGCTGGCTCCTTCGCCCAAGGAAAACAGGCCGGAGGCCAAAAAGTATCCCACAAACAGCAGCAGGAACGGCAGCAAATAAAGCACTGCCGCCAGACCCAACACACGACCGGTTTCACTTTCCAGGCGCACCGTATCGCCCACCCGGGCTCCCACCCGATTTTCGGCAATGGCAATAACCTGCGTCATGCTGTCCGGGCCGCAGCCGCCGCAGCTGGCGCAGTCGTGCCCGCAGGCCGAAGGACGGCGCACCATGATCTCCGCGCGCGCTTCTCCGATTAGCCGCTGTACCGTGGCAATTTGCGTCATTTGTTTACTCCTTTTTAACGGGACAGGTCAACAACGATCTTATAATCGCTGCCCACCATACCCACATTGGGGATTTCGTCCAGATAAACCTCAGCCGTAACGGTATGGCGTCCGGTCGCATTGCCCTCCTGGCTGAGATCGGCCACCACGCGCAAATGATGCGGCTGTACCTGCGCCAGCGCATCGGCCGGGCCACGCAGCAAAACCTGCACATTTTGCGTCACCGCCCGTGCCGTGCGATCCCGGGGGACATTCACAAGTTCAATGGCATCGGTCTTCAACGTCTTGGTCTCCAGACCACGAATAACAACGGTCACTTGCGCCGTGGTCACACCGCTCAAGTTTACCAGTGCGGAATCCAGCGGAATTTCCATCTGGAGGGTATCGCCGCCGACAATGTCGGCCAGATCGATCTCGCCCAACACGATTTCCTTGCACGCTGCCAAATCCTTCGCAGAGCCAGAAACGGCGATGGATTTGGGCTGGATCGTGCAGGTAACAAACTCCTCCGTCACGGGCACGCCACCCCCAGCGATCAGCTTTACCGTCAAGGGCAGATCCGCCGTTTGGTACACCGGCATGGTGACCGAAACGCTCTGCGCCGAGCATGTTACATCCAGATCACGCAATTGCTTGTTCTGCACGCTGATCAGAGCAAATTCCATCTCGCCCGTCACGGTGTCGGTCAGCTTTTCTCCTTCCACCGTCACCAGCGCGTGAGAGATTTGCTTGACCTGCTCTTCCAAGCCGGATACCGTAATTTTTTCCGGCTGGATACGAAATTCATCCTTCATGTAGCCGTCAGCCAGCGTTCCGGTGAAGATTCCACGCACTTCGATTTCCTTTTTTAAAATACGGGAAACGGTAAAGTCCACACTACCGGGATTGCGGTTGCGCACGGTCACATTGGAATAACCGGACGGAAGACTGACAGTGTACGTCATGTGCTGCTCACCCGGCGCAATGATTTGGCCTACATCAACAAACAAACTGATGCGTTCCTTCTCCTGATCCAGCTTTGCCAGCGTGCTCCACGATCCTTCCACCCGCAGTGTGACCTGCTGGCTGCGGCCGTCTGAAATCATCAGTCCGTTTTCTGCTAACGTTTCTTCGTTCAAAAAGGTAATGGGAATCCCGGTAATATCGATTTTTCCATCGGGATTTTCCACCACAGCAACATAAACCCAAATGCCAACGGCGATGGCAATGGCCAAAAGGGCGTACAGCAGCTTGCTGTCAAGAATTTTCTTGCCCATCCGTCTTGTCTCCTTTTTTCGGTTTGAGTTTGAACAGCGCGCCCAGCGTGCCGGTCAGCTCCAAATGGCCGCTTTTTTCGGTCTCTTCGGGCAACAGCTCCTTGCGCAGCAAGCGCTCCAGCGTTTCCGGGGCCAGATGCCGCTTCAACATGCCTCCCGTTGCCACCGAAATAGAGCCGGTCTCTTCGGATACGATGGCCACCACCGCATCGGAGTTTTCGCTCATACCGATGCCGGCACGATGGCGCATACCCAGATCACGGGACAGATTCACATTGGTGGACAGAGGCAGCATACAGCCGGCACTGGCCACCCGTCCGCCGCGAATAATCACGGCGCCGTCATGCAGGGGCGCTTTGTTCCAGAACAGGTTCTTCAACAGCGTAGCCGACGCAGTCGCATCCACCGCAGTGCCGGACTTTAAGATATCGTCCAGCAGAGTATTGCGCTCAAACACGATCAGCGCACCAACCTTGTCCTTGGAAAAGGCGGTAAAGGCCGCCACGGTATGGTTGATGGCATTCTCCATCTCTTCGGGCGCTTCTTCCCGGGTAAATACGCCCTTGATTTTTCCGCTGCCCACCTGCTCCAGCAGGCGACGCATCTCGGGCTGGAAAATGATAATAATGGCGATCAGTCCCAGCTCCACCGCGCGGCTGAGCAAAAAGCTGATGGCATCGAGCTTGAGGAAGGTGGCCACCGCCAGGGCGGCCAAAATGATCAAAATGGCCTTGGCCACCTGGCCGGAGCGGCTGCGACGGATGATCAGAAGCAGCCGGTACAGCGCATAGGCCAGAATCGCAATATCAACAAAATCGGAAATCTCCATCAGCTTGATGTAGCTGCGAGCCAACTGCAGGCCCTGCAAAATCAGTTCCAACCGACCGCGCCCCCTTTCACGCCACGTATAAAGGCATAAATTATGATTTTATTATTATACTGTATCTGCACAAAAATGGCAAGAGAATGGACGGTTAAAAAACGATGAATTTTCCTCAAATTGCAAAGATTTTCCGCCCAAACGCGCGCCGTTTCTTCCGGCCGTTTTTCCCTTTGCGTTTCATGACAAAATCCGACCCTGCAGAGCCTGCGCCCCGGGGTCGGATTTTATCCATTTCATCATGATAAGCAGGTACGACGATTTCAGTTATACCTCCGGCTCAGCCGCTCCGCCGGCCAGTTTTTCGCGCAGAATGACTTCGCGCATGACGCCGCCGGCACCGCCGTCCAGCATGGAGCGCCGCACTCGGCTGATGGTGGCACTGCTGGCGCCCGTTTTGTCCAGAATATCCAGATAAACCAGCCCTTGCTGCAAATAAACCGCCACGTCAAAGCGCTGCTCCATGGCGCGCAGCTCCACCGGAGTGCACAGATCCTCAAAGAATTTGCAGCACTCCTCAGGGGATTTCAATTTCATAATGGTTTCAAACAGCGCCATGCTGTGCTCTTTTTCCATCGGTTTTGCCATGTTATCTCCTTTCACGCCGCGGCATTTGCGCGGCAGCTGACAAACTGGCTATCATATTAACACATTAAAGCGTTATATGCAAACACAAAAACAGACCGGGCAGAGCGTTTTTCGCCCTGCCCGGCACAAAATCGATTTTATTTCAGCCCCAGCAGATACTGGCCGTACAAGGTGGTTGCCATCTGCTGTGCCACCGCATCCTTTTGCTGCGCGGTGATATAACCTTTGCGCCACGCGGTCTCCTCAACGCAGCCAATATACCGGCCGCTTTCCGCTTGAAGCGTCCGAATGCCGTTGGCGGCCGCCAGAAGGCTTTCGGCCGTACCGGCGTCAAACCAGGTAAACTCCCGGTCCAGCACAGCCACTTTCAGCCGCCCCTGACGCATATACTCGATGTTCACATCGGTGATCTCCAGCTCGCCCCGAGCCGAGGGCTTCACGCCCTTTGCAATTTCCGATGCGTGGGAATCATAAAAATACAACCCGGGCACAATGTAGTTGGACTTGGGCTGGGCAGGCTTTTCCTCCAGACTAAGCACATTGCCCTGCGCGTCAAATTCCACCACGCCAAAGGGCCGGGGGTCCTGCACATAATAGCCGAATACCGTGGCGCCGTCCTCGTAAGCAAGTGCCTTCTCCAAACTTTCCTCAAACCGGGGCGAAAAGAAAATATTGTCGCCCAGCACCAGGCAGACCCGGTCTCCATCGACGAACTGCTCACCCAGGATCAGCGCATCGGCAATACCGCGGGCCACCGGCTGTTCCATATAGGAAATGCGCGCACCCAGCGCCGAGCCATCACCCAGCAGGCGGCGAAATGCCTCCATTTCGCCCTGGGGCGGCGTAATGACCAAAATATCCCGAATGCCTGCACGCAGCAGCACATCCAGCGGATAATAGATCATGGGCTTATCATAAATCGGCAAAAGCGGCTTACATACCGGATAGGTCATGGGGTACAGGCGAGTACCCTTACCTGCCGCCAGAATAATTCCTTTCATGTTGACCTTCCTCCGAAAAAGTCTAAAAGTGTTCATAGTTTACCATCTTCGACAGCAAAAAGCAACCGAAAAAGGAAGAATTTGCCGATTGGTTTTGCTGGAAAAGGTTTGACAGACTATGGCCTGCGTGTTACAATTTTAGCATACTTTTTCAGTTTTTGTGGGCCTCCGCAGGGAGGCTTTTACTTTGAATGGAGGATTAAAAATGGCTGAAGCAAAAATTCCGCTGGAGTATAAAGGACACCCTCTGCGCCGCAAGGACAACCTGATCTATTACGGCAGCATGGCACAAAAGTATATTATCATGATGCAGGTCATGGAAAGCAAAAAGGTCGGTGATCTGGATGTGGCTACCAAGGTAAGCATTCAGTTGCAGCTGACCGACCCCGATCTGAAGTCCCGTGACCGTGTGGTCAAGAAAAGCGAAAAGGACAGCCTGTACGCCGCCATGGACGTGGCCGCCGTCTGGCTGGAGCGTTCTCTGGCCGGTAAGTAAACCACCCCCCTACGAAAGATCACCCGGGAGGTCGATTTTATGAAGTACACTCTCCGCCCTCTGCGCACTGTACTGACCGCCGCAGCGCTTTCTGCCTGTCTGGTGGTACAAGCTGCCGCCGCCTACGGCGTGGGCACTACGACCAATACGCTGCGTCTGCGTGCAGCGGCCAGCACCGGAAGCTCCACATTGGCCACTGTGGCCGCAGGCAGTAGCGTTACTGTACTGGAAGGCGCACAAAACGGTTGGTACAAGGTGGAATGGAACGGCAAACAGGGCTATATGTCCGCCGATTATCTGACCGTGCGCATGACCCAGACCACCGGCAAGCTGAACACCGATGGCGCTTCGCTGAATATGCGTTCCGGCCCCGGCACCGGCTACAGCAAGGTGGCATCCATCCCGGCCGGCACCACGTTGACCATCACCGCCACGGAAAACGGCTGGTATAAAACCAGCTATAACGGCGTGACCGGCTATGTCAGCAGTACTTTTGTTACGCTGACTTCCGCCCCGGCCGATTCGGGCAATACCACCCCGTCTGCCCCGGCTACACCCCCGACGGCAGAAACTCCGGCCGCCCAGACCGGCGTGCTCAACACTGACGGCGCTTCGCTGAATATGCGTTCCGGCCCCGGCACCAGCTATGCCAGGGTCGCATCCATCCCGGCCGGCACCACACTGACCATCACCGCCACGGAAAACGGCTGGTATAAAACCAACTATAACGGCGTGACCGGCTATGTCAGCAGCACCTTTGTTACGTTGACCTCTTCTGCCCCGGCCGATCCGGGCAACACCACCCCTCCGGCGGCAGAAACTCCGGCCACACCCCCGGCGGAAGAACCCCCGTCTGAACCCCCTGCCACGCAAACCGGCGTGCCCAACACCGGCAGTTCTTGGCTGAATATGCGTTCCGGCCCCGGCACCGGCTACAACAAAGTAACTTCTGTCCCGCCCGGAACTCTGCTGACGCTCACCACCGCGGAAAACGGTTGGTATAAGACCAGCTACAACGGCGTGACCGGTTACGTCAGCAGTGCCTACATCCGACTGACCGACGCTTCCGATTCCGGCAGCAGCACCGACAGTTCCACCCGGGAACAGCTAATCGCCTATTCCAAGCAGTTCCTGGGCATTCCCTACCGGTACGGTGCCAACGGCCCCTCGGCTTACGATTGCTCGTCCTTTACTCAGGCTGTGTACAAAAAGTTCGGCTACAGCCTCAACCGCTCGGCGGCCGGACAGTACAACAACGGCACGGTCATCGACCAAAGCCAGATCCAGCCGGGCGATTTGCTGCTGTGGCGTGCCTATGGCTCGTCCAGCATCGCCACCCATGTGGGCATCTACATTGGCAACAACCAGTACATCCATGCATCCAGCACCGGAAAATGCATCACCATCAACGACATGAGCTACGGCACCAGCGCTCGTTATCTGGTGGGTGTACGCCGCATTCTCCCCTAACAAACGCAATGAAAAACCACCTGTTCCATTCGGAACAGGTGGTTTTTTGTTGTTGCTTACTCCTCGACCGAGTCGGTAGGAACCACATCGACGTCAACTGCATTTTCGGGGATCTCATCATCCTTGATGCCGCCGGCCGTCTTGATGTCGTTGATCTTCTGCTTGTTGTACTCGACCTTCTCCTTGCAAGCAGTGATCTTCTCACACTGGGCGGCATAAGCAGCCTCGGGCGCCAGACCACGCTCAGCATAGTACAGCTTGCCGATCTCGATATAGGCCTTACGAATGGCATCTTCTTCCGCAGCGTTGCTGACTTTCAGCTTGCTGATTTCGGCGATCTCGCGAGCCTTAGCGGCGCCTGCCTGAGCCAGATCGGTTACACGGCCCATGATATTATCAAAATCCATCATAAATACCTCCATAGTGAGTTTCGGGCTTACCCTGTGCCCATTCTATCCCCTTTTTCGGCACAGCGCAAGAGAACAATGTAGAAATTAACAAATTATTTATATCTTTCCAGTGCCGCGATCATGGTACGCATTTCCTCTTCCGTGCCGATGGAAATGCGCAGCCAGTCTACGATCTCGGGAATATCCCAGCGCCGCACCAGAATTCCCTCCTGCCGCAGATAGGCAAACACATCCCGGCCGGGATGCTCCGGATGGCGCACGAACAGGAAGTTGGTCTGGGACGGGCAGACCTCAAACCCCAGTCGTTGCAACTCATTGGCGGTCCAGGCACGGGTATCCATCACCTTTTTCCGGGTTTCGTCAAAGTACGTACGATCCAGCAGCGCAGCTGCCGCGCCGGCCTGCGCCACCCGGTCCACGGTGTAGGAGTTGATGGAATCGCGCACACAGCGCAAAGCGTTAATGAGATTTTCCTGGCCCATGGCAAAGCCCACCCGCAGTCCGGCCAGCGACCGGGACTTGGACAGGGTATGCGCCACAATCAGATTGGGATAGCGTTCGATCAGCTCCACCGCGCTTCGCGCGCCAAAGTCCACGTAGGCCTCGTCCACCAGCACGACCACATTGGGATTGGCCTGCAGCAGTTTTTCCACCACGTCCAGTTCCAGCGCAATGCCGGTGGGCGCATTGGGATTGGCCAGCACCACACCGCCGTTGTTGCCGCACAGCAGCTCTACCGGGTTGGAAAAATCGGGATTCATGGGCACTTCCCGCCGATTCAAACCAAAATAATCGGTATAGACCGGATAGAAGCTGTATGTAATTTTGGGGAAAACCACCTCACGCTCCGGGTCGAAAAAGGCCTGAAAGCAAAAGGCCAGAATTTCGTCCGAACCGTTGCCGCAAAAGACCTGTTCCGGCTTGACACCCCAGCATTGGGCAGCGGCAGCGCGCAGTTGGGTACACTCCGGGTCGGGATACAGACGCAAATCGGCGTTGAGCGCTTCGGCCATGGCCTGCAAAGCCTTGGGTGAAGGCGGATAGGGGTTTTCGTTGGTGTTCAGCTTGATGAATTTGCGGTCACGGGGCTGCTCCCCGGGAATGTAAGGCACGGCATCGCGGATGCGCGCGCTCCAAAACTCTTTCATACTTCTTCCTCGGTTCTCTCAATCTTCTTGATGGCTTTTTCCGCCTTGACACGGGGCAGCATCAGTTCATGGCCGCACCCCCGGCAACGCAGCCGAAAATCCATACCCACACGCAGCACCAGCCATTGCTTGCTGCCGCAGGGATGCTGCTTTTTCATTTCCAGAATGTCGCCCACACGCACGTCCATGCACTCGCCCCATTTCCTTGCCACATTGGGTTTCATTATATTGTCTTCTGCTTTCCATGTCAATTCCTGCCCGAGCGATGCATATAGTTTTCCCATCGGAAACAACAACTCCGCCGGAAAGGATTGGTTCGCTTGAAGGCTCTTTTTCCGCCCGAAGGACGCTTATTGTATACACCGGAAAACCAAGCTGCCTGCGCCAGCCGCAAGGCCCTGCTGCACGCCATGACCCAGCGGCGCATTCTGGAAGGGCGTGTGCTGCTGTGTGGCGCAGATCACAGTCTGCTTGTACGGGTAGGGCAGTTTGTCGGCTCCATCCCACGGGAACAGGCCGCTCTGGGCATCGCCGAGGGCACCACCCGTGAGATCGCCATTTTGTCCCGGGTGGGCAAGACAGTCAGCTTTACTGTCGATGCCGTGGAAGGCCCGGAGGAAGCCCCCGTGCTTTTGCTCTCCCGTCGCCGGGCGCAGGAGCTGGCCCTGCAGCACATGATGACCCATTGGCAACCGGGACAAATCATCCCTGCCACCGTCACTCATCTGGAGCCTTTTGGCGCCTTTGTAGACATTGGCTGCGGCGTGCCGTCCATGATCAGCATTGAAAACCTGTCAGTCTCACGCATCCCCCACCCCGGCCGTCGTCTGACTTTGGGGCAGCACATCCATGCTCTGGTCACCCAAATCAACCATGACTTACCACGAATCCACCTGTCACACAAGCAGCTTCTGGGCACTTGGGCGGAAAACGCCGCGCGCATTCAGCCGGGCATGACGCTGCCCGGATATGTTCGCAGCAAAAAGGATTACGGGGTTTTTATCGAGCTGTTTCCCAACCTGTCCGGTCTGGCCGAGCCCGATACCGACTTGCAGGAGGGCGACCGGGTATCGGTCTACATCAAATCTATCCTGCCCGACCGGCGCAAGATCAAGCTGCGCGTGCTGGAGCGTCTGCCCCGGGAGGATGCACCTACGCCCCTGGTCTATTTCCAAACGGAAGGCAGGCTGGAGCAATGGGTCTACTGATTACCCCTCGCCCTTGATTTTTTCCCAATAGGCCCGGGCGGCCTGTTCGGCCTTATTCTCACCGTAGCGGTAGTAAACCTTGTCTTTGATCTCATCGGGCAGATACTGCTGACGCACCCAGCGGCCGGGGAAATCATGGGGGTACAAATACCCCTGTTCCCGTTCCATTCCGGAGGAGTCGGCGTGTACATTTTGCAAATGACGGGGGATGTCCCCGGTCTTTCCGGCACGCACGTCGGCCCAGGCCGTATCGTAGGCCACGTGGGCGGTATTGGACTTGGGTGCCGTCGCCATAAGCACCGCCGCATCCCCCAGAGGGATGCGTGCCTCGGGCAGGCCCAACATATTGGCCGCATCAATGCAGGATTTGACAATGGGAATGATCTGGGGATAGGCCAGCCCTACATCCTCACAGGCAATGACCATCAGACGGCGACAGGCCGAAACCATATCCCCAGCCTCCAGCAGACGAGCCAGATAGTGACAGGCGGCATCCGGGTCGGAGCCACGGATGGATTTTTGCAGCGCCGACAAAATATCGTAATGGGAATCGCCGTCCCGGTCGTAACGCATGGCCGAACGCTGAGCTGTCATTTGGGCGTCCTCCAGCGTGACGGTCAGCACATCATCCTTTCGTCGAGCCGAGTTGAGCAGCAACTCCACCGCATTCATGGCCTTGCGCACATCGCCGCCGCAGGCATAGGCGATATGCTCCCGTACCGAATCGGGCACGTCGGCCTGTGCGTCCAGGCGCTCGGCCATCAGCCGGATGCCCCGATCCACCGCCGGGCGGATCTGCTCCGGCGTAACCGGCTTGAACTCAAACACAGTAGACCGGGAAAGCACGGCATTGTAAACATAAAAATAGGGATTTTCTGTAGTGGATGCGATCAGCGTCACATCGCCGCTTTCAATGACCTCCAGCAGGGACTGCTGCTGTTTTTTGTTGAAATACTGGATCTCGTCCAGGTACAGCAAAATCCCGTTGGGCGCCATTAGGGTGCCCACCTCACCGATCACATCCTTGATGTCGGACAGGGATGCCGTAGTGGCATTGATGCGCCGCAGCGTGCGCCCCGACTGCTTTGCGATGAGGTTGGCCACGGTAGTCTTGCCCGTACCCGACGGGCCGTAAAACACCAGATTGGGGATGTTCCCCGATTCAATAATGCGGCGCAGCAGGCCGTTTTCCCCCAGAATATGGGTTTGCCCCACTACCTCGTCCAGAGAAGCAGGTCGAATTTCATCGGCTAACGGGCGGTAAGCCATGGCGCACCTCCAAAATCAAGAATCGGGAGAACGGAATTTCCGTCCTCCCGATTCTAACACATGTTCGATTTCTTGTAAAGCACGGCTTTGGCCGTGTTTGCCGCAAGGCAGTGGTTTTATTCCACCTCGACCAGCTCGTACTCCCGGCTGCCGTAGCCCAGCTTTGCTGCCGCTTCGATGGTCAAAATGCCGTTACGACTTTCGATGCGCTCCAACAGGTGCGCCTGGCCCGGGTCATCCTTGGCCGCGTAGACCAGATCAATGCACGCCTGGTCGATGGCAATAGGATCCAGCGAAACCAGAATGCCAATGTCCTTCATGCAGGGATCTTCCGCCACAGCGCAGCAGTCACAGTCCACCGACATATTTTTCATCACATTGACGTAAACCGCGTTTTCGCCGAAGTATTCCACCACGCTGCCGGCAGCATCCGCCATGGATTCCAGAAAACTGTCATGGTCGGCCGTCCAGATCTTTTCGGGCTCGCCCGCACCGTGAATGTACGCCTTACCATACGAGGAGGCCACTCCGATCGAGAGCTGCTTGAGCGCACCGCCGTAGCCGCCCATGGGATGGCCCTTAAAGTGACTAAGCACCAGCATGCTGTCATAGTGGGCCAGATTCTTGCCCACGTAGTTTTTATCAATGCGCTTGTGCTGTTTGATTTCCAGCACCATGTCCGGGCCCTCGGCATCCAGCAAGTCCACATCATACAGCTCGTTCCAGCCGTGATCGGCAAACAGCTTGAGATGCTTTTGGGTGGTGTTGCGCGCGCCTTCGTAGGCGGTGTTGCACTCAACCACCGTACCACCGGTGTGGTCAATCAGAGGTTTCCAAAAATCCGGCTTCAAAAAGTTCTGATTTCCTTTTTCACCGCTGTGCACCTTCACCGCAACCTTGCCCGGCAATTGCTTGCCCAGCAGCTTGTACATTTCTAAGATTTTTTCCGGGGTGATGGTGCGGCAAAAATATACCTTCGGCTTCACAGGAATCACCCTTTCTCAAATTTAACCGTACAGGGGGTACTTTTCGGTCAGCGTCTTGACCTCGGCACGGATGTCGTCGGCCTTGGTTTCAAACTCGGTGGCCGTCTGCCAAATAAGGCGGCCGATAACCTTCATGTCCTCCTCCTTGAAGCCACGAGTGGTGGCAGCAGGCGTGCCCACACGGATACCCGAGGTAACAAAGGGCTTTTCGGGGTCGTTGGGGATGGCATTCTTGTTGACCGTGATGTTGACCTCGTCCAGACGCTTTTCCATCTCCTTACCGGTCAAACCGGCAGGACGCAGATCCACCAGCATCAGATGGTTGTCCGTGCCGCCGGACACCAGATCAAAGCCCTGCTGCTTCAGCGTTTCAGCCAACACAGAGGCATTCTTGACGATCTGCTGCTGATAGGCCTTGAACTCCGGCTTGAGCGCCTCACCAAAAGCCACGGCCTTACCGGCGATGACGTGCTCCAGCGGGCCGCCCTGGCTGCCGGGGAAGATGGCCGAGTCGATCTTCTTGGCGTGCTCGGCCTTGCAGAAGATCACGCCGCCACGGGGGCCACGCAGGGTCTTGTGGGTGGTGGTGGACACCACATCGGCGTAGGGAATGGGCGAGGGGTGCAGACCGGCGGCCACCAGACCGGCGATGTGGGCCATGTCCACAAACATATAGGCGCCCACCTCGTCGGCGATTTCACGGATGGTCTTAAAGTCGATGACACGGGGATAGGCCGATGCACCGGCCAGGATCATCTTGGGCTTGTGCTGGCGAGCCAGATCGCGCAGCTGGTCGTAGTCGATATAGCCGTCGTCATTGACGCCGTAAGGAACGATATTGTAGTTCTTACCGGAGAAGTTCACCGGCGAGCCGTGGGTCAAGTGACCGCCGTGGGCCAGATTCATACCCAGCACGGTGTCACCCACGTCGCACAAAGCCTGATACACGGCATAGTTGGCCGATGCGCCCGAATGGGGCTGCACGTTGGCGTGCTCGGCGCCAAACAGCTGACAGGCACGCTGACGGGCGATCTCTTCCACCACGTCCACGCAATGACAGCCACCGTAATAACGCTTACCGGGATAACCTTCGGCATACTTGTTGGTCAGCACGGTACCCACCGCAGCCAGCACCGCAGGGCTGACAAAGTTCTCCGAAGCGATCAGCTCAATGTTCCGGCACTGGCGGTCGTACTCCGCACGAACCGCCTGGCCCACCTCGGGGTCAAATGAGGCCAGAAACTCCATATTTTTTACTACCATATCGTTCGCTCCTTGTTCGTGATATAAAGACAAATGTCTTTCCCATTATACACAAACAATCCAATCTTGGCAATTACCGAAGTGAAAAAAAGTGCGTCGATTTTTTTGCATTTTTGTGATATCATCCAAACATGAGGTGATACCAATGAAACCACGCGACCATGTCCATGCCATTGTGGAGCAGCTCAAAGCGCTCTACCCCGACGCGCTTTGCTCCCTGCAGTATCCCATCCCCCACGAGCTTTTGTTCGCCGTACGCCTGTCCGCCCAGTGCACCGACGAACGGGTCAATAAGGTCACGCCGGCGCTGTTTGCCCGCTATCCCACGCTGCAGGCGCTGGCCGAGGCCGACATGTCCGAGGTGGAAGGCTACATCCACTCCACCGGCTTTTTCCGAGCCAAAGCCCGGGACATCGTGGCCGCCGCCCAAATGCTTTTGCGCGAGTTTGACGGCAAGGTGCCCGACAACATGGCCGATCTGCTGCGTCTGCCCGGTGTCGGGCGCAAAACGGCCAATCTGATCCTGGGTGACATTTACCACACGCCCGGCGTTGTGGTGGCCGACACCCATTGCATCCGCATCGCCGGTAAACTGGGTCTGACCGACGGCACCAAGGATCCCGGCAAGGTGGAGCAGCAGCTGCGCGCCGTTTTGCCGCCCGAGGAGTCCAACGATTTCTGCCACCGCATGGTGCTGCACGGACGCGCCGTGTGCACCGCACGCAAGCCGGACTGCCCCCACTGCACCCTGCGCCCGTGGTGCGACTTTTTTCATCACAACCCGCAATAAGCTCAGCCCCGGGCGTTTGAAACGCCCGGGGCTGTTATTTTCTCAGGTCAGCGCACCAAACCCGGCGTTGACCACGCACTGCTGACCCCGCTCTGAGAGCATGAAGTCCGCCATGCGGCGAGCCGGGGAATCCGAGCGCGCATCGGCACGAATGGCAATATAGTTATAGCCCGCCAGGGGATAGCTTCGATCGGCAATGGTCTGATCGGTGGGATATACTCCGTCAACCGAGAGCAGTTTGAGGGTGTCCATGCTGGGCAGCAAAATCCACGATGCATTCTGATAGTAGTAGTAAATGCTGTATCCCAGCGCGTAGGCCGGCGGAGGGTCGGTTTTCGCCTGCCACACGTCGGTGAGCACCGACGCCATGGAGACCGACGTAGTTTCCCGACGGATATCCGGGTGGATATCTCCCCCCTCCAGGAAAAATTCCTCCATGAGCGCCTGACTTCCGCTGTCGGCGTTGCGGCAATACGGAATCAAAGCGGCGTCCGGACCGCCCAGCTCAGACCAGTTTGCACAGGCATTATCCACATAGATGCTTCGGATCTGTTCCATGGTCAGATCGTCCGCCGTGTTTTCCCCGTTGGTGAAAAAAACCATGGCATCGTGGGCAATAGGAATAAACTCCAGCTCCACCCCGGCTGCTTTGGCCTTGTCGATGGTATCCTGCGTGGGCTTGGCCGCGATGAAGAGCATATCGGCCTCACCGCTGATGAGCCGTTCATAGGAATAGTAGCTTTTGGAGTGCTTTTCAGGATAGGCGGGGTGATTATAGTAGTTGTAGTAGAAGGCTCCGTAAACCGCATTAGTATACGGCAGCGTAGAAGTCGAGCCGTCAATGACGGGCATTTCCCGATCAAAGCCCCAGTCGATGGCCGTCTGCGTCGGATAAACAGGCAAAAAACGCAAGGCGTCGTAAACCATCTCGATGACCTCGCCCCGGGTGGCTGCCTTGTCATGCTCGACCCACTCCGACTGCACGGGCGCGCCGAATTCATCGATCTCTTCGGTATCCCGGTAGGTTCGGATGCCGACACGATACGCAGCCAGATCCCGGTACTCCTGTCCGGCCCATTGCGGAATACGGTCGGCGTCCATGGCGTCAAGCGGTTCGTCCCCGCTGCTGTGCAGCCAGCCGATCTTGCGCATGGCCCGGGCCAGCATCACCGTGAATTCCGCGCGGGTCACCTTATCTTGGGGGCGGAAATACTCCGGCTCGTTGGTGATGCCGTAAACCTTGGCGGCGGCAGCGGTCTCATAGAACCAATCTGTCATCCGGTCGACATCTTTGAAGCCGCTGTATCCGCCGTTGACATAATACCAGTCGGTCCAGATCTCCCCGTCCAGGGGAATTCCCATCAGACGGAGGATGATGGTGAAGGCCTCGGCACGGGTAATAACCTGATCAGGATTCAGATGACCCCGATCATCTCCTCTGATGACTCCCCGTATATTCAACAAATCCGTGCCCAGCGGCGCGTCATAAAAGACATCCTTTTTACCGCTCGATTCCCATGATACATAACAGTCGGCAAATTCCAGCGGCTCGCCCTTGAATACTTCCAGCGGGCGGCCGGCCTGATTTTGGGGGACAGTGACGAAAATAAAACCGTCTCGGAATTCACTGCACAGAGCGATGGGCTGTTCGGTGTCGGCATAGCGGACG
The DNA here is from genome assembly GCA_045602885.1 of Oscillospiraceae bacterium. Taxonomy (GTDB): domain Bacteria; phylum Bacillota; class Clostridia; order Oscillospirales; family Oscillospiraceae; genus JAJPXI01. The sequence goes on along the minus strand of JAZSCJ010000024.1, from coordinate 6,178 downwards.
TGGAGATTGCGGTGTTCGCTCCAGCGCAGGCCTATGCCGTCCGGGTAGGGCACGCGGATGGTAACATAGCTGCCATCGCCCTCGATGCGCGTCCAGAGCGCTTGCTCTTGTTCTGCCGCAAACGCGGAAAGGGGCAGCAGCATAACGGCGGCAAGCACAAAAGCGATCAGGCGTCTTCTTTTCACGGCAATGCTCCTTCCATAATCGTTCTTCTTATTTTGCATTTTACCATGCTTTTCCGGCTAAGTGGTTACTTTTTCATAACAGGCCGGTTACGATTTTCACTACAACAGCTTTTGCCGCAGATGCTCCATGGCGCGCCGCTCAATCCGGGATATCTGCACCTGACTGACGCCAAGCGCTTTTGCCGTTTTTTCCTGGGTCAGATTTTTATAAAAACGCAGCAGGATGACCTGCCGCTCCCGCTCAGCTAGCGCGTCGATGGCATCCCGAAGGGCCACACGCTCCACCACGCGCTCCTCCATGCCGTCCTCACCCAGAACGCTTTCCAGCGTAAAGCCCTGCGCCGTTTCCATCTGCAGCGAGGCCACCGGCCCGGCGGCGGTCTCGGCGGCGGCGATCTCCTCCACCGTCAGCCCGGTGTCCGTGGCCAGTTCGGACAGAAGTGGCTCACGCCCCAGCTGCGCCGTCAGCCGGGTACGGGCCGTGTAGATGACCACCGCCCGTTCCTTGACGCTTCGGCTGACCTTCACCGGGCCGTCATCCCGCAAAAAGCGGCGGATCTCACCGGCGATTTTGGGCACGGCATAGGTGGAAAACTGTGTGCCATAGGCATCATCAAACCCCCGCACCGCCTTGAGAAATCCAAGACAGCCCAGTTGATACAGATCCTCCGCCTCCACCCCCCGTCCGTAGTAGCGGCGCACCACGCTCCAGATCAGACCGGAGTTTTCCTCCAGAATACGGGTGCAGGCCCCGTTGTCCCCGGCCCGCGCCGCTGCCAGCAGTTCAGGGGTATCGACCACACTCACCGCACGCCTCCTGCGCGGCGTGCGATTTTTTTGCTCAGCAGCACGGTGGTGCCCTTGCCGGGCACCGAGCGCACCTTCATACCGTCGGTGAAGCTTTCCATAATGGTAAAGCCCATACCGGCACGTTCGGCGCCGCCGGTGGTATACAGCGGCGTGCGTGCCTGCTCCAGATCGGCAATGCCCACGCCCCGATCCTTTACTGCAATTTCCACCGTGTTGTCCTCAAACAGCTTCATGGTCATACTCACCCGCCCCAGCGCATGGGGATAGGCGTGCACGATGGCATTGGTCACCGCTTCCGACACAGCGGTTTTCAAATCATTCAGCTCATCCAGTGTCGGGTCCATCTGGGCCACAAAGCAGGCCGCCACAGTACGGGCAAACCCCTCATTGCTGGAGCGCGACAGAAAGTGAACGGTGGCCTGATTGATCAAGTGTTTCATCCTATGTACCCCTCCTTCTCAAACAAATTTCAACAGTCGTTCCAGCCCGGCACACTGCAGTACCCGCCGAGCCTGTTCCGGCACCTGACAGACCTCTACACTGCCCTCCAGCTGACCCATGCGCCGCCAGGCATTGAGCAGCACGGCAATGCCCGAGCTGTCCATAAATGTGACCTGCGACAGCTCCAGCACCAGACACTCGGGCAGCGCGGCGTCGATTTGTTCGGCCAGCTCGGCCATGATCTGCTTGGCTGCATGGTGATCGATCTCGCCCGATAAACGGGCTGTTAGGGTGCGCCCCTGCTCTGTGCATACCACCGGCATAGCTTGTCCTCCATTCAAAAACGCAAAAAATCACGGTATGCCAAATTTTGGCATACCGTGATTGTAACAGGTTTCGGCGTATGATCTTGTCGAAGTATTTCCTTAAAACAAAGAAATCTGACTGGTATCCGGAAGCGTGCCGAATGCGCCCATCTGCTTGAGCTGCTCAATGTGCGTTTTGGACGCCTTGGGGCAGGCCATGGCGATCTCCTCGATGGAAATGAAGTCCTGTCCTTCCGAGCCGGCCCGGGCCAGATCGAGCGCGGCCGACTCGCCCAGACCGGGCATGGCAATAAAGGGCGGCCGCAGCGTGCCCTTTTCCACATCGGGAACAAAACGGATGGCGTCAGAGCGGAAAATGTCCATGCGCTCAAACTGGAAGCCGCGCAAGTAAAACTCGTAGACCACTTCCAGCGTGACCAGCATATCCTCCTCCACGGCAGTGGGGCGTTTTTCCTTCTCCTTGAACTGGCTTTTTGCCTGAATTTCACGCATTTTGGCCATGCACCGCTCCATACCCTGGCACATGACCGTGGCATCAAAGGCCTTGGCGCGCACCGTAAAGAAGGCCGCGTAAAAGGCCAATGGATGATGCACCTTGAACCATGCGATGCGGAAGGCCATCATAACATAGGCCACGGCGTGCGCCTTGGGGAACAGGTACTTGATCTTTTTGCAGGACTCAATGTACCACTCGGGCACGGCGTGGTCCTTCATCTCCTGCTCGGCCCCGTCGGGCAGACCCCTGCCCTTACGCACCGATTCCATGATTTTGAAGGCACGCTTGGGCTCAAAGCCACATTGGATCAGATAGATCATAATGTCGTCACGACAGCCGATGGCGTCGCCAACCGCCACGCCTTGCTCCAAGATCAAGTCACGGGCGTTGCCCAGCCACACATCGGTACCGTGGGAAAAGCCGGACAGGCGTAGCAGAATATCAAACTGGTGGGGCTGAGTCTCCTGCAGCATACCACGGGTGAACTTGGTATTGAACTCGGGAATGGCCACCGCGCCCGTAGGGCCAAGGATGGGGTCATCTTCATATCCCAGCGCCTTGGACTGAGTGAACAGACTCATGGTGTCCGGGTCGTCCAGAGGGATCTTCTGCGGATCCACCCCGGTCAGATCCTGCAGCATACGGATCATAGACGGGTCATCGTGGCCCAGAATGTCCAGCTTGAGCAGGTTGGACTCCATGGAGTGGTATTCAAAATGGGTGGTGATGATATCCGAGTCTTTGTCGTCCGCCGGGTGCTGCACCGGGCAGAAGTCATAAACTTCCTTATCCTGCGGAATGACGACCATACCGCCGGGGTGCTGGCCGGTGGTGCGCTTGACGCCGGTACAGCCCAGCGCCAACCGAGTCTCCTCGGCTTTAGAGATAACCAGGCCACGCTCCTCACAGTACTTTTTAACATAACCGTAGGCCGTCTTCTCGGCCACCGTGCCGATGGTACCGGCACGAAACACATGGTTTTGGCCAAACAGCTCAAAGGTATAGCGGTGGGCATTGCCTTGATATTCGCCCGAGAAGTTCAAGTCAATATCGGGCACCTTGTCGCCGCCAAAGCCCAGGAAGGTTTCAAAGGGGATGTTAAAGCCGTCTTTCTCGTATTTCGTGCCGCAGACCGGGCAGTTGGCATCGGGCATATCGGCACCGCAGCCGTAATAATGTGCCGGGTCGGCGCCATAGTCAAAATCCGAGTGCTTGCAGTTGGGACAACGGTAGTGGGCCGGCAAGGAGTTGACCTCGGTGATGCCCGACATAAAGGCCACCAGCGAGGAACCCACGCTGCCACGGGAGCCGACCAGATAGCCGTGCTCCAGCGAGTCCTGCACCAGCTTTTGCGCCGACATATAGATGACGTCATATTTACAGCCGATGATATCGCCCAGCTCGGTGTTCAGACGATCCACCACAATTTGGGGCGGATTCTCACCATACAAGCGACGGGCCTTGCCCCAGACCAGATCGCGCAGCTCGCCATCGGAGTTTTCCAGCTTGGGGGTAAACAGTCCATGGGGCAGCGGTTCGATGGCCTCACACCAGTCGGCCACCAGATTGGTGTTGGTGACCACCACTTCCTGCGCCGTTTCCTCGCCCAGATAGGCAAACTCCCCCAGCATCTCATCGGTGGTGCGCAAATACAGGGGGTTGGGTGCGTCAGCATCCTCAAAACCCTTGGTAGCCAACAGGATATGGCGGAAGATCTCATCTTCCGGATCCATGAAATGTACGTCGCCGGTGGCGCACACCGGCTTGCCGATGCGCTTGCCCAGCTCCACAATGCGTCGGTTCCAGTTGCGCAGCTGCTCCTCATCCCTGGCGGCCGCGTTGCCCTCCTTGTCCGGGCGCAGCATGAAGGCATTGTTGGAAAGCGGCTGGATCTCCAGATAGTCGTACCAGGCGGCGATGCGCTCCAGCTCCTCGTCATCGGCACCGTCCAGCATAGCGCGGAACAGCTCACCGGCCTCGCAGGCCGAGCCAAAAATCAACCCCGCTTTGTTCTGCTCAATGACCGATTTGGGCATGATGGGAACGCGGGAAAAATGATCCAGATGGGCCAGCGAAACCAGCTTGTACAGGTTGCGCAGACCGGCCTTGTTCTTGACCAGAATGATCAGATGATAGGGCGTGCGACGGGTACGTCCCCCCCGCTTCATGGTTTTCAGAAGGGGGTTGATGGCATCCAGCGTGCCCACCTTGCGCCCGCGCAGTTCGGGCAGCAATCCGGCATACACCTGCGCACAGGGGGCCGCGTCATCGTCAGCCCGGTGGTGATGAAAACCGGGCAGCTTGAGATGGGCGGCAATGGTATCCAGCTTGTGATCTTTCAAATGGGGCAGCAGATACTGACCCAGCACCACGGTATCCACCGACGCATTGGTGAACTCCACCCCATCCCGGCGGCACTGCGCCGCGATAAAGGAGGTATCAAAGGCGGCATTGTGGGCCACCAGCGGCCGTCCGGCGGCAAAGTCCAGAAACTGCCGCACCGCCTCGGTGGGCGTGGGCGCCCCGCGCACCATATCGTCGGTAATGCTGGTCAGGGTGGTGATCTTGGGCGGAATCATGCGCCCGGGGTTCACAAAGGTCTGAAACCGTTCCTCGGTCAGCTGTCCGTTGCGCAGCACGGCAGCGCCGATCTCAATAATAACGTCGCCCTCCCGGTCAAAGCCGGTGGTTTCCAGATCAAAAGCTACAAACTCCCCGTCCAGCGGGTAGGGCGCGTGGCAGCGGCGTACCGCTACCTTTTCGTCCACATCATTCTGAAAATAGGCCTCCACACCGTACAGCACCTTGATATCCTTGGCCGAATGCCATGCATCGGGGAAGGATTGCAGCACGCCGTGGTCGGTGATCGCAATGGCCTTGTGTCCCCACTCCTCGGCACGCTTGACGGCATTGCGGTCGGCCTTGGCCTTGGGGCTGACCGATGTCAGCGCGTCCATATTGGACATGCAGGTATGCAAGTGCAGCTCGACGCGCTTTTGGGGCGCGGTGTCCATTTTAGGGGGCAAGGGCGGCAATTCAACCACACCGGCCGGTTCCAGCACCAATTCACCATCAAAACGGTTGAGGTTGGGCGTGCCCTGCACCTGCACACGCATCCCCGGCTTGACCTTGTCCACAATGGGTTTGCCGGTGTCCCCCGCCATAAAACGAGAAACGCGCACGGAACTTTTGAGATCGGTCACATCAAAGCAAACGATCCAAGCCTGACGTTTTTTCATTTCACGATGGTCGACCGCCGTAACCTGACCTTCCACCAAAATACTGCCCATATCCAGTTCGATTTCCGAAATGGGCGTAATCTTCTTCTTGGATATTTTACCGTAAATGGTTTTGCTCTTGCTTTCCGACTTGCTGCCGCCGCGGGCCTGCATGGCTTCTTTCAGGGCCTGCTCACGCATGGCCTCGGTACGGGCAAACACATCCTCCTGCCCGGGTTCATCGGGCAATTGCTCCCACATCGGCGCAGACGGCTGCTCCGGGGGCGGCGCAGGCGCATCCTCCCAGACAGGAAGGTCGTCCTGCGTTGTCGCCTGCACGCGCAAAGAAGCGGCCGTCAGTCGATAGGCTGCGGCCAATTCGGTTTCCAGGCGCGGCAAACGCGCCCCCAGAAACTGGGGGCCCTCTAACACAGCGTCCAGCGTGCGCTGCTTGCCGTCAATGCCCGCCGTCACCACCAGCACATCGCCCAGCTGCGCGGCCAGCGCGGCACCGGGCCGCAACGCGGCAAACATATTCAAAAATGGGATCTTTTCAGCCATAGTTCCTCGCCTTGCTTCAAATGCTTTCGATCAATGCAAACAATTCGTCCACCAGTTGATCTTCCGGGACCTTCTTGACAATTTCCCCTTTGCGGAACAAAACGCCCTCGCCCTTTCCGCCGGCCAGACCTACGTCGGCAG
>JAZSCJ010000023.1:0-3818 GCA_045602885.1 Oscillospiraceae bacterium | reverse complement strand
CAGACCGACGTCGTTCTTGGTGCGCTCGTTGAATTCCTTAGTGAAGCCGGCGATGTTGATGCCGTGCTGACCGAGGGCGGGGCCGACAGGGGGGGCGGGAGTTGCCTTGCCGGCGGGGATCTGCAGTTTTACGTATCCAGTAACTTTCTGTGCCATTTGAAACAGCACCTCCTACGAATAAATGTGGTTGGAGCGGCGCGCAAAGCGCCTCCCACTTAAGCGATGGGCTCGACTTGATCGAGCTCCAGCTCGACGGGCGTTTCGCGCCCGAACATGGAGACCACAACACGAACCTTGCTGCGGTCCAAATCGACTTCCTCTACCGTGCCGATGAAGGATTCCAGAGCACCGTCGGTGATCTTGACGCTGTCGCCTGCCTGATAGCCGACCACGACCTCGCGCTTTTCCACGCCCAGAGAAGCGATCTCTTCTTCAGTCAGAGGGATGGCTTTGCCGCCGGAACCCACGAAACCGGTCACGCCGCGCACATTGCGCACCAGATGCCAGGTTTCGTCCGTCAGGACCATCTTGACCAGCACATAGCTGGGGAATACCTTGCGCTCTACGGTTTTGGGACCGTTCTCGGTGATTTCGGTCACGGTCTCCAGAGGAATGCTGACATCGGTGATTAAATCACGCAGGCCGCGATTTTCCACAGCCTTTTCGATGCTTGCGGCTACGGTGTTCTCATAGCCGGAGTAGGTATGCACTACATACCATTTTGCGTTTTCAGCCATGGCCTGTACTCCTTAAGAGAACAGGTTCATCAGGGCCTGGATAATCGCATGAGCCAGTGCGTCAAAAACCCAGATGAAGATGCCAATCACCAAAACACAGAGAATGACGATGCCGGTGTTCTTCAGGACCTGCTGCCAGGTGGGCCATTGAACCTTCTTCAGCTCGCTTCTCATCTCACGCAGCCAGCGGACAAAGCGGTTGCCCTTCTTTTCCTTCTTGGCCTTGTTGGTCTTCTTATCCTTGGACTTCTTCTCAGTGTCCACGGACTTGGTCTCAGAGACCGGATCGAGTCTTTCGTTTTCAGACATGGTGTTCACCCTTCTTTCTTGTGAGACATCGTGCGCTCATTACTTGGTTTCGTTGTGAACCGTGTGCTTTCTGCAGAAGGGGCAGTACTTGTTCATCTCCAGACGGTCGGGGTCGTTCTTCTTGTTCTTGAACGTGTTGTAGTTGCGCTGCTTGCACTCGGAACAGCGCAGGGTGATCTTTACGCGGTTACCGGCTTTCGCCATGTTCGGCACCTCCTTGATAAATGTTTGGCCTGGGCGAAAAAATATCGCCGGTTCCGGCCTTGTTTGCCGAATCCGACGACCTGCCCACGTTGCGCCAAAGGGCGCAATACGAGATTAGGTACGGTGGGTTCGGCAAGTTGAATTGCCTCCCTATGTTCCTTAAAATGGCCAAGGGGTTTTGCACGTCATCCCGTAAAAATGCGCGCAAAAAAAGAGCCCCTTTTCATAGGTGCCAGTATCATATCACGTTCGCCACGGCTTGTCAACAGTTTTTTGTGTTGACAGATTTCATAATTTCCGTTTATATAATAAGGAAGGATGTGACGAATATGAGAATTATGGCGGTTGACTACGGCGACGCCCGCACCGGCGTAGCCATTTCCGATGCTCTGGGAATGCTGGCCGGGTTTACCACGGTGGTCCGTGGGCGAAAAGCCGAGGTGGTGGCGGCCGAGGTGACCAAAATCGCGGCCGAGCACGGCGTGGAGGAGCTGGTTCTGGGTTTTCCCCGTAACATGGACGGAAGCGAGGGCGCTCGTGCCGACCTGTACCGAGCCTTTGCCGATCTGCTGGAGGCGCAAAGCGGCATGAAGCCGGTTCTATGGGACGAACGACGCACCACCGTAGAGGCGCACGCGATCCTCCACACAGGCGGAAAGAAGATGAAGGACCATCAAAAGAATGTGGACGCTGTGGCGGCGTCGTTGATTCTGGAAGGGTATCTGACCTTTAAGCGCAATCAAACCAACCGATAACAAATATCCGGGCTGCCCCCTTGGGGCAGCCCGGATACTTTATGTATGGAATTACTGCTGATTCTGTGCAGCGCCACACTGGGGGCAGAAGACGCTGGAAGCAGGGATGGCAGCGTTGCAGGCTGCGCAGGTGGTGGTAGCCGATGCGGCGCCGGCTTCGTTGATCTTGTCATAGAAAGCGGCCTGAACCAGACCCAGGAACAGAGGCAGGAACAGCGTTTCGGCAAGGACCAGCAAAAAGGCGACCAGGCCAAACAGAATGCCCAGCAGGGGGATCATTGCCAGCAGGGACAGGATCAGATAGGCTACAAACAGACCCAAAACGATCAGAACGTCGGCACCAAACATCTGCCCCTTCCAGCCACGGGTGCGCTGCTTGGAAACCTTGATGGCTTCGGTGATGGGAACCTCGGGCTCAAAGACCAGGATGTAGGGAGTCAGACGATACTCATAGGTGCGGATGATGGCGAAGATCACGCCCACCACGGGGATCAAGCTCCACAGGAAGATCCAAAGGAGCATCCAGGCCATGCCGCCCAGAACCCGCTTGATGCGAGCCCAGCTGGTGAAGCAGTCAAACAGCTGGACGCAATGAACGTCCTGGCCACGGTAGCCATACAGGAAGATCAGCGTCATGCCGGTGCCCAGCAGCAGCGTGATACAAATGGCCAAACCGGGGATGGCGCCGAACAAAAACGTAGCCAAGGAGACCAGCAGGATCTGGAGAAGCGAAATGCCCCAGAGAACAAACGGCTTTTTGGCGATTACGCCCAATGCACTTTTGTAGATAGATGCGATCATAGTTTTCCCTCCGTTATTACGTTTGATGGTTGCGTAGTTTGGGAAGCACGTGGCTTTCCGGCTGACATGATACCATATGTTCCCTAAATTGTCAAAAAGAAGTGAATGCCGTCGGGCGAAGTATTTCACCCGGCGGCGGAATGCGTGGTTTTGCGGCCAAATAGTTCACGGACACCTATATATAACAGGAACACACCAAAGCACTTGCGCAGCAATGCCACGTCCAGCGCCATGGCCGCCCAGGCGGCACCGGCCGAGCAGACCAGGCCGGCTGCGACAGCAGGAACAGCCACCTTTTTTTGCACATAGCCGTTTCGGAGGTGGAAGGGCAACGCCGTGGCTGCGGTGGGTAAAAAGTACAGCAGGTTGATGCCCTGTGCCGCCGTTTGGTCTACCCCGGCAAAGGTGGTCAGATAAATCAAAAGCAGCGTGCCGCCGCCCAACCCGAAACCCGACAGCACCCCGGTGATCGCTCCGGCCAGCACGGAAAAAAGGAAACTCACAACAGCGCTTTCACCCCACCATAGAGAATCAGCAACGCAAACATACGGCGCAGCCAGACCATGCTTGTCTTTTGAAATACCTTGCCGCCCACCCAACCGCCGATGAGACCGCCCAGCAGATAGGGCAGGGCGGTCATAAGATCCAGCCCACCCCGGAAAAAGTAGAGGATTGAGGACAAAACGCAAAGGGGCAGAATGATGGCCACTGAAGTGGCAAAGGCCTGCCGCTGAGACAGACCGCATCGCCGCACCAGAAGGGGGACCAGAATCATGCCGCCGCCCCCACCGAAAAAGCCGTTGACAATGCCGGCTGCGCCGCCTGCAAGAATGGGAGCCAGCCGGAATATTTTCTTGTTCATGGTTATTTTTTGGACTTTGGCTTGAAAATCAGGGCCACCAGCAGACCGAAGAAAATGGCCGCTGTAATACCGCCGGCTGCCGCAGTTACGCCGCCGGTAAAGGCGCCGAGAATACCCATTTCCTCCACGGCCTTTGCCACGCCCTTGGCC
>JAZSCJ010000022.1:0-58036 GCA_045602885.1 Oscillospiraceae bacterium | reverse complement strand
CGCTGACGCCCACGCTCACCGCACAGTCGCCCTCACCCGGGCCGTGGAATGCGCCTGCCATGAAAGGATTGTCCTCCACGGCGTTGCAGAACACCACCAGCTTCGCACAGCCCAGGCCGCCGCGGTCGGCGGTTCTCTCGGCCGTCTTTTTGATGGTTTCGGCCACTACATCAAAGCTCTGGCCCTTGACGTTTTGCAGGGCGTGGTAGACCACACCGGGGCCGGACACGCCCACGTTGATGACGCAGTCGCCCTCACCCACACCGTGGAAGGCACCGGCCATGAAGGGGTTGTCCTCCACAGCGTTGCAAAACACCACCAGCTTGGCACAGGCAAAGCCGCCCCGGTCGGCGGTGCGCTCGGCGGCGGTTTTGATGGTGCGGCCCAGTCGGGCGACGGCATCCATGTTGATGTCGGCCTTGGTGGATCCCACGTTGACCGAGGAGCAGACAAATTCCGTGGTGGCCAGCGCCTCGGGAATGGCATCGATGAGATAATTGTCGGCCGGAGTGGCACCCTTTTGCACCAGCGCCGAGAAGCCGCCCAGGAAGTTGACGCCGGTTTCCTTGGCTGCCTTGTCCAGCGCCACGGCGAAGGGAACGTAATCCTTGGTGTCGCTGGCACCGGCCACCAATGCGATGGGGGTGACCGAGATGCGCTTATTGACGATGGGGATACCGAATTCCCGCTCGATATCGCTACCGGTCTGGACCAGATTGGCCGCCTTGCGGCAGATCTTGTCGTAAATCTTATCGCAGGCCTTGGCCGGGTCGGGATCGCAGCAGTCCAGCAGGGAGATACCCATGGTGATGGTACGGATATCCAGATGCTGCTGGTCAATCATCTGAAGGGTATCTAAAATTTCACTTCTCTGAATCATGTTGCCGTCCCTCACACACGATGCATGGCGTTGAAAATATCTTCCCGCTGGGCACGGATGGCCAGAGCGCGCTTGTTGCCCTCTTCCTCCAGCAGGGCGGCCAGCTCGCCAAAGGGCATGTTGGCCTTCTCCACGTCGGCCAGCATGGTCATGGTGAAGAATCCGTCCACGATGGTCTGGCTGATGTCCAGCACGGTGACGTTGTGTTCGGCCAACAGGGTGCAGACAAAGGCGATGATGCCCACGGTGTCCTTACCGATTACAGTTACGATTGCTTTCATTTGGTATTCCTCCTCAAAATGTTACGATTTATGTACTCAATTCGTCCAACGTCAGCTCAAAGGCCGGCAGGAAGTGCTGCATGAAGTAATCCACCTCGGGCAGCGGACTGCGGCGGATCAGCTCCAGCGTCTGCTCGGCCGCCCGGCGGAACTCGTTGTTGCCCATTTTGAGCTCTTCCAGGCACTTGATATAGGCCGACAGCTTGTCGGCTGCCTTGACCAGATCGTGGATGGGGCCGGGTTCTTCTTTCAGATAGGGCGTAAAGGCCGGGCGCAGCTCGTCGGGCAGCATACCCAGCAGCTTGTCGGCCGACACGGCCTCTACCTGCTTATAGGCGGCTTGAATGTCCGGGTTGAAGTACTTGACCGGGGTGGGCAGATCGCCGGTCAGGATCTCGGGCGCGTCGTGATACAGCGCCGCCACGGCCACCTGGCCGGGGTCGATTTGCTTGTGATATACATCCCGGGCAATGACCGCCAGCGCATGGGCCAGCACGGCCACCATGTGGGAGTGCTCCTGCACATTCTCCTTTTGCGAGTTACGCATCAAGGCCCAGCGGTCAATGTAGCGCATCCGGGAGATGTACGCGAAAAAGTGATTTGACAAGGCATTATCCTCCTGCTTGGTTGGAATCGGGCCGGGCGGTGGTCAGCGCCTTGTTGCGCCAGGGGCCCCAGTGATACCGACACAGTGCCAGCAAAAAGGCCACGCACCAGCCCACAATGGGCGAATACCAGATTCCGGCGCCGCCGATGGGGGTCAGATAGGCCATCACATAGGCCGCGACGCACCGCAGGCCGGTACAGATCAGACTGTTTGTGGCGGCAAAGATAGCATCACCCGCGCCCTGCAGCAAACCGGTGGTGACCATATACAGCGCAAATGCCACCATGGCGGGCGAAACCACACGGATGTACTCCACCGAAACCCAAAGTGCGTCGCCCTCCACGCCGAACAGGCCGGACAGAGGAACGGCAAACAGACTGATCAACACGGCGGCAAGGGCCGAGATGCCCGCGCTCATGAGCCACATGGCGTGCAAGCCGCGCTTGACGCGATCCAGCTTGCCCGCGCCGATGTTCTGCCCGGTGAAGGTCACCATGGCTACGTTGGCCGACAGGGGCAGTGTGGCGACGAAATTCTCCACACGCATGGCGGCGGTATAGCCGGCCGTCAACTCAAAGTCGTTGACCACACGCTGCACCGCCATGCCGCTGGCGGACACCACCACCATCTGGATGGTGTGTGGGATACCCAGACGCAGCGCCAGCAGCGCCTTGTCCTTATGGAAGCGGAACTCGCCCTTGGAAAAGCGCAGGACGGGATATTTGCGGAACATATAGACCACGGCGACTACGGCCGACACCATCTGAGCCAGCGTGGTGGCCACCGCCACGCCGGGCACGTCCCAATGGAACACCGCCACAAACAGCAGGTCCAGCAGAATGTTGACCACCGAGGAGATCAGCAGAAAGTACAGCGTAGCCTTGGAGTCGCCCAGAGAGCGCAAAATAAAGGAAGCGATGTTATAGATAAACTGGAACACCAGACCAAAGCAGAAAATGGTCAGATAGGTGGTCGCGGCGTCCAGATAGCCTTCCGACGCGCTGAGCAGATGGGTCAGAATACCCCGGGCGATCATACCGCCCACGATGCTGAACACCAGTCCGATGGACCCCACCAAAATCAAGCCGGTGGATACGGCCTGGCGCATTTCCTCCATGCGCCGCGCACCGAACAGTTGGGAAATCAGTACCGAACAGCCGCCCGACATACCGATGGCAAAGGCCAGAAAGACCATGGTCACCGGCGCGCAGGTACCCACCGCGGACAGGGCGTTCTCCGTGTCGGCGGCAAAATTGCCCACCACGATGCCATCCACCGCGTTATACAGCTGCTGCAGAAGATTCCCCGCGAACAAAGGCAGGGAAAACAGCAGGATCTGTTTCCATTCCTTGCCCTGCGTCATACTTCGTGCCATGGTAGTGCCCCTTTCTCAAATGGTTCTGTCCGGGTCAGGTTTTTACATGGGCCACGCCCTTTTTTTGCCATGCGCCGTTGTAGTACCGCGCCCAGCTCAAGATCAGATTGAGCAGCCAGCCCACCGGTTGGGACAGCCAAACCGCCCGGTATTCCAACGAAGTGTGATACGCCAGCGCATAGGACAGCACGATGCGCAGCGCAAAGCTGACCAGCAGGATGAACGCGGTATAGCCCACATCGCCGGAGCCCTGCAAAATACCGGTGTTGATGATGTACAGACCAAACAGGAACAGGCCGGGGCACAAAATCAGCAGATACTGCACACCGTAATGCATTTCCTGCGCATTGACCCCAAACAGGCCGATCAGCGGCTCACGCAGCAGCAGAACCAGCGCCGTAATGGCCAGACTGACGGCCAGACCCATCCAAAGACACACCCGGCGGCCACGGCGCACACGCTCCAGCTGACCGGCACCGATGTTCTGGCTGGCAAAGGTGGTCATAGCCGTGCCAAAGGCGAACATGGGGATGGTAATAAAGCTTTCCACACGCTGACCGGCGGTGGCACCGCTCATCAAACCGGCGTAAACATCACCAAAGTGATTGACCACACGCTGCAGCGCCAAAACGCCGCAGGACATGACCACCTGCTGCAGCGTACTGGGCGCTGCCAGACGCAGCACCAGCTTGGCCGAAGCCGGATGCCAGACCAGTTCCCCTTTGGAAAAACGGAAACTGGGGTACTTGCGCATCATATAAATGCCGGCCACAACGGCCGAAACCGCCTGGGAAATGACCGTGGCGACGGCCGCACCGGCCACACCGCGGCGCAGGACAATGACAAAAAACAGATCCAGCACCAGATTGACCACGGAGGAGATCAGCAGAAAATACAGCGTGGCCTTGGAATCACCCACCGCACGCAGCAAGGCGGCAAAGGCGTTATAGGCGAACTGGAAGACCAGTCCGATGGCGTAAATGGAGAAATAGGTGGTAGCCTGGTCAATATACCAGCCGCCGACCCCCAGAAACTGTTCCAGAAAGACCCGGGCGAACACGGCGCCGATCACCGAAAACACGATGCCCATGGCAAAGAGCATCAACAGCGAGGTGGATGCTGCACGACGCATTTCGGCCAGTTTCCCGGCACCGAAATACTGCGCCACTACCACCGAAACGCCGGCACACATGCCCATAGCGATGGAGAGAAACAGCAGCGTCACCGGAGCGCACACACCAACGGCGCCCAAAGCGACGCCGCCGACATAGTTGCCCACAATGATGCCGTCCACCGTATTGTAAAGCTGCTGCAGCGCCTGTCCCCCCATCAGGGGCAGAGCAAACAGTAACAGGGGCTTCCATTCCTTGCCCTGTACCATAGAACCTTTCACATTGTAACTTCCTTCCGGGAAATGCCATCCTTGCGATTGCACTTGTCAAAACAGTGATAATATTGTAAAGTAAGTACTACAAAAAAACAAGAGGAAACCTGCATGAAAGTTGCCATTTACACCTTGGGCTGCAAGGTCAACCAATATGAAACGCAGGCGTTGGAAACCGAGCTGGTGCGCCGGGGGCATACCCTTGTGCCCTTTGAGGGACAGGCCGACGCTTACATCGTCAACACCTGCTCGGTCACGGCCGTCAGCGACAAAAAATCCCGCAACATCGTGCGCCGGGCCCGTCGCCGCCGCCCCGACGCCGTTGTGGCCGTGTGCGGCTGCTATGTGCAGACCCACGCCGAACAGGCCAAAGCATTGCAGGCCGACTTGCTGATGGGTACCAACGACCGCATGGGCTTTGTGGATGCGCTGGAGCGTGTGGCCGCACAGAAGGCAGCGCCCATTTTCGACGTGGACGACGCGCTCAAGCGGCGCACCTTTGAAGTGCTGCCGGCCGGCGGCATGGAGGGGCGCACCCGCGCGCTTTTAAAGGTAGAGGACGGCTGTGTCAACTTCTGCTCCTACTGCATCATCCCCTATGCCCGCGGCCCCATCCGTTCCCTGCCGCTGGCCACGGCCGTGGCCGAGGCCGCCCGGCTGGCCGGAGAAGGGTATCGGGAACTGGTGCTCACCGGCATTGAGATCTCTTCCTGGGGTCGGGATCTGGAGGGCAAGCCCCAACTGATCGATCTGATCGAAGCCGTTTGCGTCGCCGCGCCTGGTCTTCGCATCCGGCTGGGCAGTCTGGAGCCGCGCACCATTACGGCGGAATTCTGCCGCCGTTGTGCCGCCCTGCCCAATCTGTGCCCCCACTTCCATCTGTCGCTGCAAAGCGGCTGTGACACCGTTTTGGCGCGTATGAACCGGAAATACGATTGCGCTCGGTATTATGAAAGCGTAAAATTACTAAGAGAATACTTTAATCAGCCTGCCATCACCACGGATTTGATCGTGGGCTTTCCCGGGGAGAGCGAGGAGGAATTTAGCGCGACGCTGGAATTCATCCGCCGGTGTGCCTTTTCCTCCATGCACGTTTTCCCCTATTCCCCCCGACCCGGCACCCCGGCCGCCGCCATGCCAGGGCAGGTTTCCCCGGCTGTCAAGGAACAGCGCACTCACCGAGCCATCCAAATTGCCGCCGCCATGGAGCAGACCTATCTGCAATCGCTGGTGGGGCAGCAGCTTCCCGTTTTGTTTGAGCAGGACGAGGATGGCGGTTCTGTCGGCCACGCCCCCAATTATGTGCAGGTGCGTGTGCCCCGACCCGGGCTGCACAACGTGGTGCAGGATGTGACCATTCTGGAAGCGCGGGATGGGTTTTTGATCGGTTCTTAATCGCAACGGGGCGTCCGGCACACAGCCGGACGCCCCGTGTTTAATGCAACGAGAACCGAACCCGTTGCATTAATCTTCCCGGTCGTTGAGAAAAACCTCCGCACCGTAGCGCAGGCAGCGGCGCAGCCGGGCCTCCCCCCGTTTGATGGTACGGGAAACGGTGGATTTGTCCACCCCCAGCCGTTCCCCGATCTCACGCATATTCATGCGCTCGGCGTAGTAAAGCAGCAGCATCTGCCGCTGTCGGGGTGTCACATCCTCCCGCAGGGCTCGCACCAGATTGCGCTTGACCCGACCCATTTGCGCGCTGTTGTCCGACGCCATCTCCCGGGCGTAAACCGCCATGTCGGCGGCGTACATCCCACCTCTTCTATATCGTGTATTTGGCATTGCGCCGGTACCCCCTTTCATAATAGCGGGCGGTCAGCACCGCCAGCTCCCGCATTTCACGCAGCATGGTGGTCAGCGTATGGATGCGGTCATCCAGCAAGGTGCGCTCCAGATCTTCTGCGCTGCACAAGCGCTGGCCCTGCAGCGTTTGTATTCGCTCGTGCAGCAGCTGGGCACTTGCCCGGTATTGCAAAGACAGTTCTTCCAACTTCATGTATCGCTTGTTTCCTCCTGTATCAATTCCTCGCCCGTCATGCGCCAGGGCGCAAAATAGCACTGCGCAAACCGCTCCAGGCAATCTTCGCAGATCAGCCTGCCGCCGACACGCCAAAACACGTCGCCCCGGTACAATTCCCCACGGCATTGGCTGCATTGACCCACCGGTACTTCAAGCTGCCGGTCGGTAAAACGCCGTGGGAAAGAATTTTTTGCTCTGATCGTCCTCTCCCTCTCCTCGAAAAAATGAAGTTTCTTATTTTTTCTTGTTGACAACCACTTTCCTTTCTGCTAAACTATCTCTTGCTGTGGATGAGCCGGTGCTTGAGCGCGAGATGCTGGTGTAGCTCAGTTGGTAGAGCAGCTGATTTGTAATCAGCAGGTCGGGGGTTCGAGTCCGTCCACCAGCTCCAAGGCTTGATCGCCCTGTAATTGCATATGGAGGAGTTCCCGAGTGGCCAAAGGGGGCAGACTGTAAATCTGTTGTCGCTGACTTCGGTGGTTCGAATCCACCCTCCTCCACCAAAATCCTTCACACGAAAGTGTGGAGGATTTTTACTTTTCACCTCTTCACTGTTCACTATTACTTGAACCGCATTCGGTATTTTGGCAAAGTAACGGTACAATCATGATTTACGGAGGTTTTTGCGATGGAATTCACCTTTACCACTGCCTATGACCAAAAAGCCTTTACCGCCATGGCGCGCGCATTACGGAAAACGACCCGCAAAGCGCACAGCCGCCGCATGCACATATTCGGTTGGATCATCATCGTGCTGGGGTTTTTGCTTTCCTGGCCCTTTGGTCAGCCAACCGTGCAAATCTCCGGGAAAACCGTTGTCACCTGGCTCGTCCTGCTGGTCATTCTGATCACCCTCATTTGGGAGGACGCGTTCAACGGCTATCTGGCGCGCAAGCGGAATCTGCCCGGGCTGACACAGTCCGTCGTCACCTTTACCGCCGACGGATATCACCACACCTCGGAGGTAGGCCAATCAGATTTTCCATACCACAACATCGTCATGATCGCCGAGACCCAAGGCTATTTCGTCTTTTTGTTCAGCAAAAACCATGCTCAGGTTTACGCCAAAGACAGCCTGACCGGCGGAACTGCCGATGCGTTCCGACAGTTCATTCAGGAGCGCACCGACAAGACCATCCAAACGGTGTAACCCCTCCCTCGTCGCACCGCTTCCGTCCATGTGAATCCACTGCATTCGGTCGGCGTGCGTCACGACACAGACCTGAGCAGACCACTTCAGTTGCATAGGTAGACCCCCCTTTTTTATCGAACACAAGTTCTATTTACACGCTAATAATAGCACGTATGTTCTATTTCGTCAATGGCTTTTTTCGTGGTTTCTCGGCAAGAAAAGACCGCATAATGGGACATACAACCGTGAAACCGTCTGTGTCGCAAGACAAAAGGACGCACACGATACAACTTTGTATCGTGTGCGTTTTACAAAACTCGATCTTTTTCGAGGCAAAACGGCCGTGCCGCATGTTATTTTTGGGAACTTTTCCCTTGGATTTTCGTCCAAGGGAGTACAAAGGAGGTCATATCCATGAAAGGAAAGTTATTGGCCATACTGATTGCCCTGGCTGTGCTGCCAGGCTGTGGCCCGGCCGTGCAAAACCCAGCCAATGAGCTCCCCGGCGCACCGGCATCGCAAACCGTGACCTGCCGCATTGTGGATGGGGCAGAGGAAGACGCACTGTTGCTGGCGCCCACTGATGAAAACAGCGGCGAGCTCTATCGCCTGAATGTCAGCGATTTGGAGCTGGACTTTACGCCCCGGGACGGGCAGATGATCGCCGTTTCCTTTGACGGCGTGATGGAAAGCTATCCTGCGCAATTCTTCAATGTCAGCACAGTAGAGCTGACGGACGACCCGGTGGATGACCGCTGCGGACTGTACTTGCAGGTGTTGGAGGATCTTTGGGCAAAGGACGATACGCTGAACGAGGGTTTGGAGGTGCTGGGTCTGGACTTGAGTGGGCTGTCCCACTTGAGCGCGGGCGAAAAAGCAGCCGTGATGCATCGATTCGGAGAGCTTCACGGTCTTCCAGTGGTCGTCGGCACCATGGACGAGCTGCTGGAACAGGGCTATATCACCGCCCATCCGCTGATGATCGACGGCGCAGGGGTGCAGGAGCCACAGGGGTATTTTTACGAGTGGGAAAACGGCATTCTTTATTCCATCGACACCGATGAGGACGCGATCTGGCATCTGCCCATGCTGAGCGAGGGCGAGCCGCCGCCGGTGCTGACGGCATTTTCGGCGCAAAAATGGCGCACTTCGCTGGGGGCCTACGGCTTTTCCGGGTGCAGCGCCCAACGCGCCGAGGACGGCAGCTGGCGCTATACCATCAGTGCAGAATTCATTTCCTGACGCGAATACGGTATCTTTTTTCAGAAAACCGCCCCAAAGGGGCGGTTTTCTTTGGTATACACCCTTGTAAAATTTTCGTTTTGTGTTAAAATACATAGATATTATTTGAAAGTGCAGAGAGGAAGAATCCCATGGAACGCACACAGATCGCACGCATTTTTGCCGACCAGGAGGCCTTTGGCGGCCAAACCGTTACCGTCATGGGCTGGGCCCGTACCATCCGTGACATGAAAACCTTTGGCTTTGTTGAGCTGAATGACGGTTCCTGCTTTAAAAATTTGCAGGTCGTTATGGACGCCAATACGCTGGATAATTATAAAGAGATCGCCGGACAGAACGTGGGCGCCGCGCTGATCGTTCGCGGTCAGGTGGTGCTGACTCCCGACGCCAAGCAGCCGCTGGAGATCAAGGCCGCTTCCATCGAGGTGGAGGGCGTGTCCTCCCCCGACTACCCCCTGCAGAAGAAGCGCCACACCGTGGAGTATCTGCGCACCATTCAGCATCTGCGCCCACGCACCAATCTGTTCTCGGCCGCCTTCCGTGTGCGCTCGGCAACTGCCCACGCCATTCACTGCTTCTTCCAGGACCGTGGCTTTGTGTATGTGCACACCCCCATCATCACCGCTTCGGACTGCGAAGGCGCCGGTGAGATGTTCCAGGTGACCACGCTGGATCTGGCCAATCCCCCCAAGCTGGAGGACGGCAGCATTGACTGGAGCCAGGATTTCTTTGGCAAGAAGACCAGTCTGACCGTGTCCGGCCAGCTCAACTGCGAAAACTTCGCCATGGCCTTTGGCAGCGTTTACACCTTTGGCCCCACCTTCCGCGCCGAAAACTCCAACACCCAGCGCCACGCCGCTGAATTCTGGATGATCGAGCCGGAGATCGCCTTTGCCGATCTGGCCGACGATATGGATCTGGCCGAGGATATGATCAAGTATATCATCAACTACGTCATGGACAAGTGCCCCGACGAGATGGCTTTTTTCAACTCCTTTGTGGACAAGGGACTGGTGGAGCGGCTGCGCCACGTGGCTTCCTCCGACTTCGGCCGGGTCAGCTATACCGACGCGGTGGAGATCCTCAAGAAGAACAACGACCAGTTCGACTACAAGGTGGAGTGGGGCTGCGATCTGCAGACCGAGCACGAGCGCTATCTGACCGAGCAGGTGTTCAAAAAGCCGGTGTTTGTTACCGACTACCCCAAGGACATCAAGGCCTTCTACATGCGTCTCAACGACGACGGCAAGACGGTGGCCGCGGCTGACTGTCTGGTGCCCGGCATCGGCGAGATCATTGGCGGCAGCCAGCGCGAGGAGCGCATTGGGGTGCTGGAAGGGCGCATGAAGCAGCTGGGTCTGAACCCCGAAGATTACTGGTGGTACTGCGATCTGCGCCGTTACGGCTCCTGCCGTCACGCCGGCTTCGGTCTGGGCTTTGAGCGCATGGTCATGTATCTGACCGGCATTTCCAACATCCGCGACGTGGAGCTGCATCCCCGCACGGTGGGCAACGCTGAATTTTAATTTGTTTCTTACGGCAAAAAAGAGGTTTGGCCCAACGGCCAAACCTCTTTTTGTTTTATCCGATCAAGTCGCCCAGCAGGCGTTCAAACATGACGCCCTCCCGGCGGTCGCCGTCCAGCGCGCGGGTGAAGGCAGCGCACTTTTGCACGAACTCCACTGCCAGGGCGGTGGCTTGATGCAGGCTTTGCCCGCGCAGCAGCGCGCCCAGCATGACGCTGGCAAACAGGTCGCCGGTACCCGAATAGGCCACGGGAACCTCCGGCGCGGCGGGCATGGAAATTTCCCCGGTAGCACGATCCAGACAGGCCGCGCCCACCATGCCCGGAGCAGGGGTGACGCCGGTAATGACCACCGAGCGTTTTCCGTTGAGGGACAAGCAATTTAACCAATCGCGCACTTTATCCTCATCCGGCGTGGGGTCGTAGACCTCCCCCAGCAGGATGGCCGCTTCGGTCAGATTGGGGGTGATGACATCGGCATGCTCGGCCAGCTCGCCCATGCGGCGGCACAGGTCGGGGGTATAGGTGCGGTAGGGCTTGCCCCAGTCGCCCATGACGGGGTCGACCACCACCAAGGTAGTTTCTTTGCGGAAGGTTTGGATGAAATCGCCCAGCAGGCCGATCTGGGTCTCACTGCCCAGAAAGCCGCTGTAGATGGCGTCAAACTGCGCGCCCAGCTCCTGCCAATGGCTGCCGGTACGGGCCAACTGGTCGGTCATATCCAGAAAAACCGCCCGGTCGGACTTAGGGTAAGCCGTCTGGGCCGACAGGAAGGCGGTGGGCAGTGGGCAGCACTCGGCCCCCATGGCACCCAGCACGGGCAGCACCACGGTCAGCGAACAGCGGCCGAAGCCGGAAATATCATGGATGGCCGCCACGCGAGCCGGTCGTTTCATAAGTGTCACTTCCTCCTGGAGCTTTGGTCTGTATTATAGCCCTTCCCGATTGACTTTTCTACCCCCTAATGCTAAAATATCTTTCGATTTGCGCGCCTGTGATGGAATTGGTAGACATGCGAGATTTAGGTTCTCGTGCTTTCAGCGTGTGGGTTCGAGTCCCTTCAGGCGCACCAGCAGAACGCTTTCGGAGCAATTCGGAGGCGTTCTTTTTGCAAATTTCCAATCTATTTCTAACGGGAGGTTCACGATGAAACGACTGCTTTTCTGGATGACGATTTGTGCGTTGCTTTTAAGCGGCTGCGGAAATCCTGCACCGGAGCAGGATGATGCGACGATGCACAAGCCCATGGAGGAAGATGTCCTGCCATTCCCGGGCAAGGTTGCGCAAAGTTTTACTTTTTGCAGCGGTGTGGGAGCGTGGTCAACCGAATTGCATCTGAACCGGGATGGAACATTTTACGGGACGTACCACGATACCAATATGGGCGAAACCGGAGACGGTTATCCGGAGGGGACGGTGTATGTCTGCGGATTTGAGGGCGCTTTTCAGATCATGGGGCAGATCGACGAATATACCTACTCATTACAGCTGTCTGAGCTGACCATGACAAAAACTCCCGGCACGGAGGAGATCATAGACGACGTGCGGTACGTTGCAGCCGGGCCATACGGTCTGGAGGGCGGCACCGAGTTTTTGCTTTATCTGCCGGGGACACCCTGTGACCGGTTGACCGAGGAGTTTTTGTTCTGGCAGGTGTGGATGGGAGATGATGGCAGCGAGAGCGCATGCTTGTCTTCGTATGCCATCCGCAACGTGGCCATGGAGCACGGGTTCTTCGCGGTGGGGTGAACCCGTACAAATGAAACACCCCGTTGTGGCCTTTGCCGCGCAAATCCATACATTCTTCACAGAAAATGTTATTTGCGCCGGATTTGATTGCAATGGGTGTGGGGGTTTGATATAATTACGGTGAGGTGAGAGAATGGAAACAAGAGTGGCCTGCATCAGCATTATCGTTGAGAATATGGATGCAGTGGAAGACTTGAATGTGCTTCTCCATCAATACGGACAATACATCATCGGAAGAATGGGCATTCCCTACCGCGACAAGGGCATCAGCATCATTTCCCTTGCCATGGACGCACCCAGCGACAAAATCAACAGTCTGACGGGCGCGCTGGGCCGACTGCCCGGCATTGCGGCCAAGGCGGTATTTTCCAAAGCGTAAACGCATTTTACAAATTTATATAGAAAGTGAAGCATCCCCTGACACCGAAACTAACCTTGAGGTGAAAGATACGATGCGGACCCGGGCGATTTTTGCACGACCGCTGTATCCTTTTTTCGGGATGCGGCGGTATTTTTTATGAGTAAGACAACGCATACTGCGCGCTTTGGCGCGGGCTTGAGCCGCCGGCAACTGGCCGGGGTCATCCTGCTGCCCCTGGTGCTGTTTTTTGCCGGATTGTGCATCGGGCGCATGGCGCTTTCGCCCATGGACGTGGCAGGCGCCCTTTTGAGCAAGCTGGGCGTGCCCTGCACGGTTTCTGCGCAGGCGAATATTGTGGTCTGGTCCATGCGCCTGCCCCGGCTGGTGCTTGCCGTTTTGGTGGGGGCAGGGCTTTCGGTATCGGGCTGCACCTATCAAAGCGTGTTTTCCAATCCGCTGGCCACCCCGGACACGCTGGGCGTGGCATCCGGGGCCAGCTTTGGCGCGGCGGCGGCGCTGCTGCTGGGTTGGAACGGTGTGGGGGTTCAGCTTCTGGCGCTGGTGTTTGGTCTGCTGGCGGTTCTTCTGACCGGCGTGGTGGGCCGCGGTCTGGGCAGCTCGAAAAGCACGCCCATTCTGGCCGGTATCATGATGGGGTCGCTGTTCAGCTCGCTGGTGTCCTTTGTCAAGTTCACGGCGGACACGGAATCGCAGCTGCCGTCCATCACCTATTGGCTAATGGGCAGTCTGGAGCAGGCCGACGGCGGTATGCTTTTGCTGGGCGGCGTGCCCATTCTGGCAGGCATGGTCGTTCTGCTTTTGATCCGCTGGCGCATGAATCTGCTGGTGCTGACCGAGGACGAGGCCGTCAGCGCGGGCGTGAACATCAAGCGGCTGCGCATGGTGTCCCAGCTTTGCGCCACCGTGATCACGGCATCCTGCGTTTCCATGTGTGGGCAGGTGGGCTGGGTGGGCCTTCTGGTGCCCCACATCTGCCGTATGCGGTACGGCAGCAACAACGTGGCGCTGCTGCCGGCCTGCGTGGGCTGGGGTGCGGCTTTCCTGCTGGCGGTGGACACCATCGCCCGCACCGTGAGTGCCAAGGAGATCCCCATTTCCGTTTTGACGGCCATGATCGGCGCGCCTTTCTTTATCTATCTTCTGCGCAAAAACAGGGGGTGGAGTTTATGAGCTTTCAAGTGAAGGACGGGTCGTTTACCTACCCCGGCCATGAGCGGCAGATCTTGTCGGGCATCAACTTTTCCCTGCAGCCCGGTGACGTGCTGACCATTTTGGGCCCCAACGGCGCGGGTAAGACAACGCTGCTGCGGTGCATCATGGGACTGCTTGCATGGGACAGCGGTGAGAGCCTGCTGGATGGGACGAGTTTGAAGGACATTCCGCAAAAAACGCTGTGGCAGCACATTTCCTATGTGCCGCAAGCCAAGCAGGCCCCGGCCAATTACAGCGTGGAGGAAATGATCCTGCTGGGCCGGGCGGCGACCATCGGCGTATTTTCCACGCCGGGGGAGGCCGACCGCCGCGCAGTGGATCGGGTTTTGGAGCGCACCAAACTGGAGCCGGTACGCCATCGGTTGTGCAGTCAGCTCAGCGGCGGCGAGTTCCAGATGGTTCTGATCGCCCGGGCGCTGGTGTCCGATCCGCAGGTTTTGATTTTGGACGAGCCGGAATCCAATCTGGATTTCCAGAATCAGCTGTTGGTGCTGGATTTGATCGCGCAGCTGGCATCGGAAGGCATTACCTGCATTTTCAACACCCATTATCCGGCCCACGCCCTGCGCCACGCCAATAAGGCGCTGATGCTGGCAAAGGACGGCCGCCACTGCTTCGGTGAGGTGCGCCAGGTGGTGACCGAGGAAAACATTTTGCGGTATTTTGGCGTGCGCTCGGTCATCGGTGCCATGGAGACCGCCGATCAGACCTACGCCGATGTGATCCCGGTGGCCATTGACGAGCGCCTGCCGGGTACGCAGGCCAAGCCCGAGCGCGTCATTGCCGGGATCACCGTGCTGATGGAGGGCGACGCAAGCGCCGGGGCGATGAATCACCTGTTGCGTGATTACAATCAGTACATGATCGGGCGCATGGGACTGCCCTATCGCAAGGCGGGGGTCAACATCATCACGCTGACTCTGGACGCGCCGGTGGAGCGCGTGCTGTGCCTGACCGATGGGCTGTCCCGCTTGCCGGGCGCCCACGTGAAAACCACTTACATTGCCGGAGGTGAGACCATTGACCAATCTGGAACGCATCCAAACCCTTGACGCGCGCAAGTGCCTTGCACGGGAGGACTGGGTGGCCCTGTTTTCCACCTTTACACAGCAGGATAGAGAATACGCCGCCCAACTGGCCCGGGCCATTACCCGACAGCAGTTTGGAAACCAGATTTTCTTCCGGGGCATCATTGAGTTTTCCAACATCTGCAAAAATGACTGTCTGTACTGCGGCATCCGCAAGTCCAACGGCAATGTGCACCGCTACCGCCTTTCCCAGGAGGACATTCTGCAGTGCTGTGCGGAGGGGTATCGGCTGGGGTATCGGACCTTCGTGCTGCAAAGCGGCGAGGACGGATACTGGACCGACGAGAAGATGGTCGCGCTGATTGCACAGATCAAGCACAACTATCCCGACTGCGCCGTGACGCTGTCCATCGGTGAGCGAAGTCGGGCCAGCTATGAGGCGCTGTTTGCCGCCGGGGCGGATCGGTATCTGCTGCGCCATGAAACGGCGCAGTACGCCCATTACCAGCAGCTTCATCCCGCGCAGATGTCCTTTGAGCACCGCATGCAATGTCTGGAGACATTGAAGCAGATCGGCTATCAAGTGGGCTGCGGCATGATGGTGGGCGCGCCCTATCAAAGCGCGGAAAGTCTGGCCGAGGACATGGAATTTATGGGACGGTTCCAGCCGGCCATGGTGGGCATCGGCCCCTTCCTGCCCCATCAAGACACCCCCTTTGCCCAGTTCCCCCCGGGCAGCCGTTCGCTGACGCTGTTTTGTCTGAGTTTGACCCGGATCATGCTGCCCGATGTGCTGCTGCCCTCCACCACCGCCCTTGGCACGCTGGCCGAGGACGGGCGGATACAGGGGATTCTGGCCGGATGCAATGTGGTCATGCCCAATCTTTCTCCCCAGAACACACGCAAGGATTACATGCTTTACGACCACAAGGCCGGCGCGCAGCTGACGGCCGAGGAGAGCCTGCAGCTGCTGCGCGCGCAGGTGGAGTCGCTGGGCATGGAGATCGTGGTCGGGCGCGGCGATCACAAGAATTACGAAAACAAGGAGGAGCATCATGATTAAAATTGCCGTTTATGGAAAGGGCGGGATCGGAAAGTCCACCACCGTATCCAATCTGGCCGCCGCTCTGGCTGAGCGCGGACTGAAGGTGATGCAGATCGGGTGCGACCCCAAGGCCGATTCCACCGGCAGTCTGCACCATTTGGAGCGCGTGGACACCGTTTTGGATCTGGTGCGGGAGCGAAACAACGATTTTTCGCTGGAGGATATGGTACACATCGGATTTGGCGGCGTGATCTGCGTGGAGGCCGGCGGCCCGACGCCGGGCATGGGCTGTGCCGGGCGCGGCATCATTGCGGCGCTGGAAAAGCTGGCCGAAAAGGGCGCGTATGAGAAATATCAGCCCGACGTTGTGTTTTACGATGTATTGGGCGACGTGGTTTGCGGCGGGTTTTCCATGCCCATGCGCGGCGGCTATGCCGATCAAGTGTTTATCATTACTTCGGGCGAAAATATGGCCCTGCACGCCGCGGCCAACATCGCCATGGCGGTGGAAAACTTCAAGGACCGTGGCTATGCCCGACTGGGCGGTATCATTTTGAACCGGCGCGACGTGAAAAACGAGCTGGAAAAGGTGCAGGAGCTGGCCGAGGATGTGGGCAGCCACATTGTGGGCACGCTGAGCCGCAGCGAAACGGTGCAGGAGGCCGAGGAACGCAACCAAACCGTGATCGAAGCCTTCCCGGACAGCGCGATGGCGCAGGAGTACCGGGCGCTGGCTGATGCCATTCTGCAAGAATGCGGGGTGGCCCTATGCTGAAGCGGCTGGGCGGCACACAAGCCCCCCGCGTCGCCATGAGCGACGCGGCCTTCCCTGCCCCCTTTGCCTCGGGGCTGGAATACAGCGCACCGGCCCGGGGCACATGGACCATCGTGCACGTAGGTATGCTGCTGCCCGAGGCCCACGAGATTTTTGTCTGCGCCGCCGGCTGTCTGCGTGGCGTGGTGCTGTCCGCCGCCGAGATGAATCTGACCGGGCGGTTTTCCACCGTTGCCATCGAGGAGCACAATGTGCTCAACGGCGACATGGAGCAGCTGCTCATCGAGGGCGTGAGCGATGTGCTCAACCGCCTGCCCCAGCTGCCGCGTGCCGTACTGGTTTACAGCAGCTGCATCCACCACTTCATGGGCTGTGATCTTGCCATGTGCTATCGGGTGCTGCGTGAGCGATTTCCCACGGTGGATTTTACCGATTGCTACATGATCCCCACCATGCGCAAAAGCGGTTTGACCCCGGATCAGATCATGCGCAGGCAGCTGTACAGTCTGATCCGGCCCACCCCGGCGCAAGAGCGTACCTGCGCCATTCTGGGAAACTGTTTTTCCATGGAGGCGCAAAGTGATCTGGTTGCGCTGATCCAACGCGCCGGGTGGACCGTGTTGCAGATCCCCGACTGCCAAAGCTACGAGCAGTATCAGCAGATGGGCCAAAGCACGCTGTTTCTGACCACCCAGCCGGTGGCCAAGGAGGGCGGCCGGGCACTGGCCCAGCGGCTGGAACGGGAGCACCTCTATGTGCCGGTCAGCTATGGCGCGCAGGAAATTCGGGCGCATTTGACGGCGCTGGCGCAGGAGCTTGGCACGGAATACGACGGCGGCTACGCCCAAGAGCAGGCGGCCAACGAGGCTTTGGCACAGGCTGCGCAGGTCATTGGGAACACGCCCATTGCCATTGACTACACCGTTACCTCGCGCCCGCTGGGGCTGGCCCGGCTGCTGCTGGAGCACGGCTTTTGCGTGGACACGCTGTTTCTGGACAGCTTCAGCGCAGAGGAAAAAGAGGACTACCAATGGCTGCGTGACCACGCGCCCGATGTGATGGTTTATCCCACCGTCCACGCGGGTATGCGCAAGCTGGTACGGGAAAGCCAGGGTAAAACGCTGGCGTTGGGCCAAAAGGCCGCCTTTTTCACCAACAGCGCCCATTTTGTCAATCTGGTGGAAAACGGCGGATTGTACGGTTTTTCCGGCATTGCCCGCATGGCACAGCTGATGATCGACGCCTTCCGGGAGGAAAAGGACACCGCCCGGTTGATCCAAGAAAAGGGATTGGGGTGTGAAAGCTGCATATGAGACAGGCACGAACGGTATTACCCAATTATTCCGCCGACGTGTTCGGCGTATGCTCGGCGCTGTATGAGCTGGGCGGCATGGTGGTCATGCACGACGCTTCGGGCTGCAACTCCACCTACAGCACCCACGATGAGCCGCGCTGGTATGATTCGGACAGCATGGTGTTCATTTCCGCGCTGACTGAAATGCAAGCCATTCTGGGCGAGGATGACAAAGTGGTGCAGGATATGCTCGCCGCCATTGAGCAGCTGCACCCCAAGTTTGCCGCGTTGGCTGGAACGCCCATCCCCATGATGACGGGATGCGATTTGCCGGCCATCGCCCACGAGGTTGAGCAGGCGTCCGGCATCCCCTGCTTTGGCTTTCAGACCAACGGGATGCGCTCTTATCTGTGCGGCGCATCAGAGGCGCTGCAGGCGCTGGCCGCACGTATCGTGGAACCCACCACCCACAAGCGCAAAAATGCCGTCAACATTTTGGGCGCGACCCCGCTGGATTTCTCCCTTTCGGGTACCATCCCCTCGCTGCAAAATTATCTGCGCGAGCAGGGTTTTGACGTGATCTCCACCTGGGCCATGGGCAGCACGCTGGACGATCTGCGCCGGGCCGGGCAGGCACAAGTCAATCTGGTCATTTCCGGCGTGGGTATGAAAACCGCCCAGCTGCTGCTGCAGCGGTTTGGAACACCCTATGTGGTGGCCGCGCCGGTGGGCGATTTGCTGTGTGAACAGATCGTTTCCCTGCTGCGCGCCGCGGCACAGGACGGAAAGAATCGCATGGTCTTTGATTCCTATTGCGCCCCCCAGGAGGGCAGCGATTACATCATTGGCGAGAGCATCCTCTCCCGCTCGCTGGCACAGGCCATTTATCTGGAGTGCGGCAAGCAGTTTCGCGTGCTTTCCACGCTGGAGGCGCTGGCTGAGCTGGACGGCGTGCTCTCCTGCGGCGATCGCACCGTCATGGAGGAAGAAGAAATTCAAACCGTCTGCCGTGATGCCCGGACGGTCATTGCCGATCCGCTCTACCAAGCCATCCTGCCCCAGGGGTGCAACTTCATCTCCCTGCCCCACGAAGCCTTTTCCGGCCGCATCGGCCGCAAGGACATCCCCGACCTTACCAAGCTCAAAGCAACCGACCTGTTAGGAGTGCAATAACATGAAAAAACTGATTTGTCTGCTTTTGGCTGCCGGTATGCTGGCCACCGGCATAGCCGGATGCACGCAAGCCCCGACCCAGACCCAAGACGATGGTCAACACATCGTCATTACCGACCACGCCGGGTATGAGGTAACGCTGCCCAAAAACATTGAGCGCATTGCCGTGTGCGATATTTTCCCGCTGCCCTCGGTACTTTCGGTCTTTTTTGACTCGGCCGACAAGATCGTTGCCATGGCGCCCACCAGTATGGCGGCAGCGGAAAACAGTCTGCTGTCCCAGCTGTATCCGGAAATTCTGCAGGCCGACACGTCGGCCATCAGCGGCACCGATTTCAACGCCGAAGAGCTGATGAAACTGGACCCACAGGTGGTTTTTTACAGCGCGTCCAGCACGCTGCTGGGTGAAAGCCTGCGCAAGTCCGGATTCAACGCCGTGGCGGTGTCGGTGAACAAGTGGGAATACAATGCCGTGGAAACGCTGGGGCAATGGATCGATCTGCTGGAGCAAATCTTCCCGGAGGACGCCAATGACCGTGCGCAGCTGGTGCGCACTTACAGCGACGAGGCGGCAGCGCTGGTGCGTGAGCGTACCCAAAGCCTTGCCCCACAGGAGCGTGCCCGGGTATTTTTTCTCTTCCAGTACAGCGACAGCGCCATTGTGACTTCGGGCAAGCACTTTTTCGGCCAATGGTGGGCGGACGCCGTGGGCGCTATCAACGTGGCCGGGGAGCTGACCGAAGACAACTCGGTCAAAATCACACTGGAACAGCTTTACCAATGGAACCCGGACACCATTCTCATGACCAATTTCAACACCGCCCTGCCTGCCGATCTGGAGAACAACCGCATCGGAAGCTATGACTGGAGCGGGATCGACGCCGTGCAGAATCAACGGGTGTACAAAATGCCGCTGGGGATGTATCGCAGCTATACGCCGGGGGTGGACACGCCGGTGACCCTTTTGTGGATCGCCAAAACCGTGTACCCCGAGCTGTTTGCCGACATTGACATTACCGAGAAAACCATGGAATACTACCAGAGCGTGTTTGGCATTGAACTGACCGCCCAGCAGGCACAGGCCATCTTTGCCCCGACCGTGGATGCGGGGTTCACCGATTTTTGAGGGGAAGTGAACACAACATGAGTTTGAATCAAACTCCGTCCTCCCAGCGGCTGCACATCGGCTTTTTCGGCTGTCGAAACGCCGGAAAGTCCAGTCTGGTCAACGCTGTGACCGGGCAGGCACTGGCGGTGGTATCCGACGTGAAGGGCACCACCACCGACCCGGTCAGCAAGGCCATGGAGCTGCTCCCGCTGGGGCCGGTGGTCATCATCGACACGCCGGGCTTTGACGATGTGGGCCAGCTGGGTGAGCTGCGCGTATTGAAAACAAAGCAAATCCTCAACAAGACCGACCTGGCCGTTTTAGTAGTCGATGCGCAGGCCGGGCTCAATGAATTTGACCGACAACTTCTGGACATTTTCGCACAAAAGCAGATCCCACATCTGATCGCCTACAACAAATGCGAGCTGCAGCACAATCGGCCGGACCAAACCGACCGCGCCCTGTATGTCAGCGCGCTGACCGGCGAGGGTGTTACCGCTTTGAAAGAGCGCATCGCACAGCTTGCGCCCAAGGGAGATCCCGACCGGAGCATCGTGGGCCAGCTACTCCGGCCGCAGGACACCGTCGTGCTGGTGTGCCCCATTGACGAATCGGCGCCCAAGGGCCGGCTCATTTTGCCCCAGCAGCAAACCATTCGTGACATTTTGGACGCGCAGGGCATCGCACTGGTCACCAAGGAGACCGAGCTGGAAGCCACGCTGCAGGCTCTGCGCCAGCCACCCGCCCTTGTGGTGACCGACAGTCAGGCGCTGGCGGTGGTAAGCAAGGTGACCCCCCAATCGGTGCCGTTGACCACCTTTTCCATTGTCATGGCCCAGTACAAGGGATTTTTGGAGACTGCCGTGGCGGGAATTGCCACCGCCAAAAATCTGCGTGACGGCGACATCATTCTTATGGCAGAGGGCTGCACCCATCATCGCCAATGCAACGACATCGGCACGGTCAAGATCCCCCGGCTGCTGCAGGCCTACTGCGGTTGCACGCTGCAGTTTGAAACCTGCAGCGGCACCGAATTCCCGGAGGATCTGTCCCGGTACGCCATGGTCATCCATTGCGGCGGCTGCATGAACACCGACCGCGACATCCAGTACCGCATGCGCTGTGCCCTGGACCAAAACATTCCCTTTACCAATTACGGCATCACACTGGCACAGGTCACCGGCACGCTGGAGCGCACCCTGCGCTGTTTCCCCCATCTGCACGCGCTGCTGACCGCCCAGGCATAATGCAAACGGCCGCCGATCGATTCCGGCGGCCGTTTTTCTTTGAAACCGCCACAGGGCGTTTCTCCGGACGGAAAGCCTTGACTTGGCATGGTTTTTCTTTATATAATAAGGCCCATGTTTTTTATCGCAAATTTTCATGTCATCGAGGTGTTCTATGTCCAACCAACTGGAACGAAAATACGGTCTGTTCACCGCCATCTGCATGGTGGTGGGCATCGTCATCGGCTCGGGCGTGTTCTTTAAGGCCCAGACCATTCTGACCAAGACCGCCGGCAATATGCCGCTGGGTATTCTGGCCTGGATCATTGGCGGCGCCATCATGCTGGTGTGCCTTTTGAGCTTCTCCTTCATGGGACAGAAGTACGAACGGGTCAACGGGCTTGTGGACTACGCCGAGGCCACGGTGGGACCCCGGTACGGATACTATATGGGCTGGTTTACGGCAACCATTTACTATCCCGGCATGACCTCTGCCCTGGCCTGGGTGTCGGCCCGGTATACGTTGGAATTTCTTACCTCGGTCAACCCCCACTTCCCCATGACGGTGCCGGTCGCCCAGGGCGGCTGTCTGATCGGGCCGGAGTGCATAGCCTTGACTCTGTTTTATCTGTGCATGACCTACGGCATCAACGCCCTGTCCCCCAAGCTGGCCGGCAAGCTGCAAACCAGCACCACGGTGATCAAGCTGATCCCCCTGGCTCTGATGGCCGTGGTCGGTCTGATCTACGGACTGACCAGCGGCACACTGCAGGAAAACTTTGTGACGGTCGCCCAGGTGGAGGATGCCGCCCAAAGCCCTCTGTTTGCCGCGGTGTGTGCCACCGCCTTTGCATACGAAGGTTGGATCATCGCCACCTCCATCAACGCCGAGATCAAGGACTCCAGAAAGAATCTTCCCCGGGCGCTCATTCTGGGCGGCATCATCATTGTGGCCGTGTATCTGTTCTACTACATCGGTGTGGCCGGCGGCGCAACCAATCAGGAACTGATCGACAAGGGAGCCACCGTTGCCTTCACCAATCTGTTTGGCGGCGTACTGGGTAACATTTTGAATCTGTTTATTGCCGTTTCCTGTCTGGGCACCACCAACGGTCTGATGCTGGGCTGCAGCCGTGGCATCTATGCCCTGGCCGCCCGGGGCGAGGGACCCAATCCCACCATGTTCTCCCAAGTGGATGCCAAGACCAACATGCCCACCAACTCGGCCATTTTCGCGCTGATGATCACCGCGGCCTGGTTTCTTTATTTCTATGCGTCCAATCTGGCCGGGATGTGGAGCGGCCCGTTTGTATTTGACTCCACCGAGCTGCCCATCATCACCATTTATCTGATGTACCTGCCCATTCTCATCCAATGGATGCGCAAGCAGTCCGACCAGCCGGTACTGCGCCGGTTTATTCTGCCCGGTCTGGCCTTGCTGGGCAGTGTGTTCATGGTGGTGGCCTCGATTTTCAGCCACCGCATGGCCTGTCTTTGGTATCTGATCGTCTTTGCCGTCATTATGGCCATCGGCGCTTTGATCGACCATCTTGGCAGGCGCAACGCATCGTAATCACATGATACACACCGAATTTCCCAGCCGCACCGCAAGCATGCGGTGCGGCTTTTTCCGTGCTTTGCCCTTGCAAAAAAAGGTGCGCTTGAGTACAATATAGGTAATATTGTTTCGTGAGGAGGGGATCGGGTTTGCGCGCTCGGATCATGACATTGCTGCTGTGCTTTGTGCTGCTGACCGGCTGTTCCCCTGCCGCAACGCCCCCTGCCCCCTCCGGTCGTGACGCAGACGGAAACTGGATCTTTGACAAAACCGTGACGGTTGGACGGGTAGTTCCCTTGAGCGGGCCGCTGGCCTCCTTTGGCGCAGGCACGCCCTATGTGGAGCTGGCCGCTATCCGCGCCATCAATGAGCAGGGCGGCATTCTTCTGGATGGGCAGCGCTGCCGACTCAAGCTGGAGTATGCCGATTCGCAATCCAGCGCGAAACAGGCCGCCGAGGCGGCGCAAGCGCTGATTAACCAGGGCATCGACATTATGATCGTGTCCAACACCTCCGATACCGTTTCCCCGGTGTCTGCCGTGTGTGAGCAGGCCGGGATCGCCTGCATTTCCACCGACGCGCCGGCTTCGGCCTGGATCATGGGCGGCCCGTATCAGAATTGCTGGCACACCCATTTTGACAATGAACATGAACTGCTTTGCTTTTGGGACGCCTGGGACCGGGTGGACACCAACAAAACCATCGGACTGATCACCGCCAACGACAGCGAAGGCATGGAGATCGCCACTTTTATTCAGGATTTTGCCACCTACAAGGGCTATACCATTGTAGATCCCGGCCGATACATCGCCGGACTGAACGATTACACCCCATTTGCAGACGCCTTTGCCGCCGCCCAATGCGACATCATTGTGGGCGTAATGAACCCCGAGGATTTCGCCGCATTCTGGCGGCAATGCATGGCCAGCGATTATCGCCCCAAGATGTGCACCGTGGCCAAGGCCTGTCTGTTCGCATCCGATGTCGAACAGTTGGGGCCGTTGGCAAACGGCTTGATCAGCGAAGTTTGGTGGAATGCCGATTTCCCCACGGTCTCCTCCATCACGGGCCAAACCAGCGCACAGCTGGCCCAGGATTATCTACAGCATTACGACCCCACGCTGCGCGTCGTACCGCCCACGGTGGGCTATAAGCACGCCAATGTGGAGATCCTGTATGACATACTCCGGCGTGCCGGCTCGCTGGATCTTGACGCCATCAACGCCGCGGCAAACCAGACCGATCTGAATACGGTGATCGGCCATGTACGGTTTAACGATGACCATGTATCAGTCATGAGCTGCCTTGCCGGACAATGGGTTTGCAACCCGGATGGCAGCTATCGACAGGAGATCGTAGGCAACTATCTGATCCCCACTATGGACATTACCGCAGACATTATACTCATATCGGAGGAGGAAGAGAAATGAAAGCGCTGATCGTAGAGGACGACAAGAATCTGTCCAACAACATCTGCGAAAGCTTAAAGTACAAGTTCGATATGACCCAGGCCTTTGACGGCGAAGAGGGGCTGGCCTGTCTGTGCCGAGATCGGTTTGATGTGATCATTCTGGACGTTATGATGCCCAAGCTCAACGGCTTTGAGGTGCTGGAGCAAATGCGCAGCGACGGCATTACCACCCCGGTACTCATGCTGACTGCGCTCAACCAGTCGGTGGATCAGGTGCGCGGATTGCAGGCCGGGGCCGACGATTATCTGTCCAAGCCCTTTGACCTGGACATTTTTCAGGCCCGGCTGGATGCACTGGTGCGCCGCTTTTACCGGGGCGAGCCGACGGAAACGGTGCTCTCCTTCCTGGATTTGACCATCGACACCAACACCCGCATTGCCCGTATTGGCGAAACCAAGCTGGATCTGCACGGAAAGCAGTTCGATTTTCTTTTGCTTCTGGTGGAAAACAAAAATACCATTGTTCCCAAAAAGCGTCTGTTCCAGCGTGTATGGGGTTTCTACTCCAACACGGAATATTCCGTGATCGAAGTTTACGCCAGCCAGATTCGCAGGATCCTGCGGCAGCATGACTACGAAAAGTATCTGAAAACCGTGAGAGGCATCGGTTACATTCTGACCGATGACAGTGAGCTGTATGGATAGAAAATATTTTCTGTTCAAGCGCCGCCTACAATATATGGGCATCCTGTTCCTGGTGTTTTTGCTTTTATTTTGCACCTTTGACATTATCGTATACACGGTTTCCTCCCAAGCCATGCACCAGGAACTGGACAGTCAGATGACCCAGGCCGAGACGCAGATCCGGCGTGATGTTGACAACGCGCTGGAAAACTTTTTGAAGGGCCGCAATATCATCTTCTATGACAGCGGAGAAAGCTATGTGGTTTCCTACCGTATCTTCCTTCTGCTGCGCGATGCCCAGGGCGAGGTCCTCAACCGGGCCCATCTGTCCTCCTTTGACTACATACTCAACATTGCCTTTTCTCCGGAAAACGCAGGAAAGTTCCGCACCGAAACGGCCATGCGCAACGCCGCCACCCTGTATTACCATACCTATACCATACAGGTGGAGGATCCGAACGCGACCCCGTATTACATTCAGCTGGTCGCCGACTCCACCGACATTCAGGCCACCCTTGACATCATTGGCGGCGTACTGATCAACTGCACGGCCATCGCCATGTTGCTGGTACTTTTTTCCGGCTGGTATTTGAGTAAATCGCTGGTGCAGGGCGCGGTGGAAGCGTGGAAGCGGCAGGATGAATTTATCAGCTATGCCTCCCACGAGATTCGTTCCCCGCTGGCAGTCATTCACAGCTCATTGGAGCTTCTGCTGGAAACGCCGGGACAGAAAATCATTGAGCGCAGCGATCTGATCTCCAACTCCCTGGCCGAAACCAGCCGCCTGCGCAAAATGTCCTCCAACCTGTTGGAGATGGTGCAGTTGCAGGCCTCGGAAATGCAGGTGCATTGGGAACGAATCAATTTAAGCGAGCTGATCGAAGATTTCATTGAGCCCTTTTGCTATCAAGCCGAAGCGGCGCAAAAGAAGCTGATCTACAATTTGCAGTCGGAGCTGTCGTTGGTGGCAGACCGGCAGCTTTTGACCGAAGTGCTTGCCATTTTGCTGGAAAATGCCCTGAAGTACACCGAAAAAGGCGGCATGATCCGGCTTTCAGCCTACTCCGAGGACAACATGGCCGTTTTGGTCGTGGCCGACTCGGGCATTGGCATCAGCGATGAGGGCATGAAAAAGGTGTTTACCCGGTTTTATCGGGAGGAGCGCC
Organism: Oscillospiraceae bacterium; assembly: GCA_045602885.1. Classification (GTDB taxonomy): domain Bacteria; phylum Bacillota; class Clostridia; order Oscillospirales; family Oscillospiraceae; genus JAJPXI01. Next base: position 31,776 of record JAZSCJ010000022.1, on the reverse strand, counting down.
AGCAGTCCAAATCGGACGGCAGTGGATTGGGGCTGCACATCGCAAGTCTGATCACCCAGCGGCACAACGGCCGCATCACCGCCGAGCACAACAAGCCCAAGGGGACGATTTTTAAGGTTTTTCTTCCCCTTCGTCAGCGCGGCATTTCCCTTTGACCCACGGAGGTAAAACGGGGTTCTCCCACCGGGAGAACCCCGTTTTTTGTCGTTATTGCACAAAAATTGACTTCTTTTTTCTCCGCGCTATATCGAGATAGACCAATTTTTTAAGGTATATTAATGATATCTTAAGGTTTTTTTAAGGTTGTTCTGGTAAAATACATGAAAAGGTCGGATGGTATGTGTTGGCATGTTCCCCGCTTTGATTCCGGCCAAGGCCCCGGTGTTTATTCCTACGTGGCACAAATCCCTGCGGAACGGGATCCAAAAATAAAATGTAAGGAGACGTTTACAATGAACAAGAAGAGCATCCTCGCCCTGGTTATGGCCATGGTCATGTGCCTTGGTCTTCTGGCCGGCTGCGGCGGCAAGGGCAGCGACACCATCAAGATCGGCTACGTAAACCCCACCACCGGTCCTCTGGCCGGTAATGGCGAAGGCGTTGACTGGCTGACCAAGGAAATCGAAACCTATGTCAACGAGACCATGGGCGGCATCGATGTGGACGGCGTCAAGAAAAACATCGACGTGATCGTCTATGACTCCGGTTCTGACTCGGCCACCTGCTCTGAGATGGCTGCCAAGCTGTGCGACGAGGACGAGGTCGACATGATCATCGCCATTCAGACACCCGAGACCGTCATCCCCGTTGTGGCGGCTGCCGAGCAGTATGACGTGCCCTGTATCGCCATTCAGGCGCCCGTCAACCCCGTTGCCGGCTCTCTGACGACCGACGCTGAGTGGACCGTCCACGCATTCTGGACCATCGAGAAGGTCTACGAGCAGTACAAGGCCCTGTGGGCTGCTGCCGGCTATTTGCCCAACACCGGCGCTAAGGTCGGTCTGGCCTTCGCCAATGACGCCGACGGCTCCGCCTGGTACAGCGTGTTCACCGCCAATCTGGAGAAGGACGGCTATGTCCTAGTCGATCCCGGCCAGTATCCCTCCGGCACCAACGATTTCTCCACCATCATCAACAAGTTCAAGGCCGAGGACATCGACATCCTGGCCGGCACCAACATTCCCCCCGATTTCTCCAACCTGTTCACCCAGATGATCTCGGCCGGCGTTGAGGTTGGCTGCGTGACCATGGGTAAGTGCTGCCTGCTGGAAGGCGACGTGGAGGCTCTGGGCATTGACAAGGCCGAAGGCATCATGACCGAGGTTTGGTGGGCTCCCTCCAACCCCTACACCTCCGCACTGACCGGCGTTTCCTGCGCTGATCTGGGCGCCAAGTATTCCGCCGACAACAACGGCCGCGCTCTGCCCCAGCCCACCGCTTACGGCTATGCTGCTCTGGAGCTGGCTGTTCAGGCCTTCCAGGCTGCCGGCACCACCGAGAAGCAGGCTGTCCACGAGGCTATGCTGGCCCTGGACACCGAGACCATGGTTGGCCCCATCAAGTATGACCAGACCATGGGCGGTCTGACCTACGGCGACACCGTGATTGGCGGTGGCCAGTGGCAGATGGTTGACGGCAAGCTGACCCTGGTCGTCATCGACAACTCGGTTTATCCCGAGATCCCCGTTACCGGCGCCTATGTCGACGGCAACGCCACACAGAAATAACTCAGTTTTCTGAGTTTAAGACACGGCGGGGGGCCTCGGCCCCCCGTTTGTTCTAAACACCGCAACACAGGAGGGTAACATGGATACCATTCTTACTTTCAACAATGTAAACGCCGGCTACGGCCGCGTTCAAATCCTCAACGATCTGTCGTTTGAGGTCAAGCGTGGCGAGGTTTATGGTGTCATCGGCCCCAACGGCTGTGGCAAGACCACCATGTTCAACGCCCTCATCGGACTGATCGTGCCCACCCAGGGCGAGATCATTTACGATGGCAAAAACATTACAAAGATGAATGCAAGTGCACGCTGCCACATGGGCATTGGCCGCACCTACCAGGTACCCCGCCCCTTTGAAGGCATGAGTGTTTTTGAAAATGTGTTGGTCGCCGCCGTGCACGGCGCAGGCCACAATGAGCGTGACGGCCGCCGGGTGGCGCTGGACGCGCTGAGACTGACCGATCTGTACGAAAAGCGTGAGGTTTGCGCCGGTGAGCTTACCCTGCTGGACCGCAAGCGTTTGGAGATCGCCCGCGCGCTGGGTACCGAGCCCAAGCTGCTGCTGCTGGACGAGGTGGCCGCCGGTCTGACCGAAGCCGAAGTGCAGGACGTGATGAAGATGGTGGCCAATCTGAAGGCCGCTGGTTATTCCATCATTTGGATCGAACACGTCATTCAGACCATGGTGGAATCCACCGACACGCTGATGTGCATGGCGCAGGGCCACAACCTGACCGTGGGCAATCCGCTGGAGGTCATGAACTCCAAGCTGGTGGAAGAAGTCTATCTGGGAGGTGCCGAAGACGATGAGTGAATCCATTTTGAGCGTGGAAGGCGTACAGGCCAAGTATGGCGACTTCCTGGCGGTGGAATCAGCCTCGCTGGACGTGCCGCAAGGTAAGATCGTATCGGTCATCGGCGCCAACGGCGCCGGCAAGTCCACTTTGATGGACACCATCGCCGGTTTGCACAAACCCACCGCCGGAAAGATCATCTTTAAGGGCGAGGACATCACCGGTCTGCCCGCTGAAAAGGTGGTTACCCGTGGCTTGTCGCTGGTGCCGCAGGGCAGCCGCTGCTTTGTACGCATGACGGTGGAGGACAACCTGATGATGGGCAGCTTCCCCAAGCGTGTGCGTGCCAAGGCCAAGGAGTCCCTGGAGCATGTGTATGAGCTGTTCCCCGTACTCAAGGAAAAGCGCAACGATCTGTCCGGCTCTCTGTCTGGCGGCCAGCGTCAGATGGTGGCTGTGGGCCGCGCCTTGATGACCAACCCCGAGTGCATTCTCTTTGACGAGATCTCGCTGGGTCTGGCACCCACCGTCATCAAGGACATTTACGCAAAGATTCGTGAGATCAGCAAAACCGGCATGACCGTCGTGCTGGTGGAGCAGGATACCAACCGTGCCATCCGCACCGGTGAATTCACCACCGTGATGCTCAAGGGCAAAACGGTCCTCTCCGGCCGCTCCAAAGAGCTGGGCGAAGACGAGATCAAGAAAGCCTACTTCGGTTTGTAAGGAGGTGGAGTGGAAATGGTTGCAATTCAGTATTTGATCAACGGTATTTTGCTGGGCGGCATTTACGCTCTCCTCGGCGTCGGTATGACTATGATGTTCGGCATCGTCAAGCTGACCAATCTGGCCCACGGCGAGTTCATCATCATGGGCGCCTTTGGCTCCACCCTGCTGGCCAAGGCGCTGGGCATTGATCCCATTCTGACTTTGATCATCACGGTGCCGCTGATGTTCCTCATCGGTGTGGTACTGCAAAGCGCGCTGATCAACCGGGTCATGCTGCAAGGTTCGGAACCTGCGCTACTGGTCACCTTTGGCGTATCCATCATTTTGCAGGACGCCATGCTGCTTCTGTTCACCGCTGACGCACGCCGCGCCAACGTGGCATACAACACCAGCACCATTAAGCTGGGCAGCATCAACATCTCGGTTTTGTCGCTGATCCTCTTTGTCATTTGTCTGATCACCATTGGCGGTTTGACCCTGTTCCTGCGCAAAACCTATCTGGGTCGCTCCATTCGCGCCACCTCGGACGACATCGAGGCGGCTTCGCTGATGGGCGTGAGCGTGAAACGCACCTACGCCATTGCGCTGGGCATTGCCATGGCTACGGCCGCCATCGCCGGTCTGGCGGTGGGTATGCAGTGGACCTTCTACCCCAGCTCGGGCGGCAACTATCTGCTGATCGCCTTCGGCGTGGTGGTCATTGGCGGTATGGGCTCCATCCCCGGTACGCTGGTGGCCGGCCTGGTCTTTGGTCTGGCACAGGTTCTGGGCGGCGCAAACTACGGCATGCTGATCAGCTATATCGTGTTGATCATCATGCTGGCTGTGCGTCCGCAGGGCCTGTTCTCCAAGTAAGGGAAGGAGGAAATGAATATGAAAAAACTCAATACCTCCACCCAAAAGAAGGTGCGTGTGTTCGGCGGCATTCCCATGCTGATCGTTGTCGCCGTCCTGGTGGTCGTTCTGGCGTTGATCGGTTTCCTGGGCGACAACAACATCCGCCGCATTCTCATTAAGATGTTCCTGTACTGCACTATGGCCTCCATGTGGAACCTGCTGAGTGGTTACACCGGCATGACCAGTCTGGGCCAGCAAGCCTTTGTGGGCGTGGCCGGATACTCCATGGCAGTGATCACCGCCACTTACGGTCTATCCTATCTCACCGGCTTTCTGGTGGCCGGCGCCATCGGCGCGGTATTGGCGTTGGTACTGGCCGTCATTCTGTTCCGGATGCGTGGTATGTACTTCGCCATCGCCACCTGGGTCATCGCCGAAGCACTGAAGACCTTCTTTACCAGTTGGGGTTTTGTCAACATGGGTGGCGGCATGTCGGTGGCCGGACGGCCCGGCCGCGAGGTCATCTACACCATGGCGCTGATCCTGCTGGTGGCGGCACAGGTGGTCATCTTCCTGCTGCTCAAGTCCAAGATCGGTTTGGGACTGACTGCCATGCGCGATGACGCTGACGCGGCATCCTCGGTGGGCGTAAATATCTTCAAGTCCAAGCTGCTGTGCTTTGTCATCTGTGGTCTGTTCACCGCTCTGGCCGGTGGTCTGTACTATCTGAACAACATCAGCATCTACCCCAACAGCGGCTTCAGCAACAGCTGGACCGTGGCGCTGGTGTTCATTGTCATCATCGGCGGTGTGGGCACCATGGGCGGCCCCATCATCGGCACTATCATTTATATCCTGCTGGACGAAGTGCTGGCGCAGTATGCCGGCTGGTCCAACATCATTCTCGGCTTGATCGCCATTCTGGTCATTTTGTTCCTGCCCGATGGCGTATTGGGTACCCTGCAGAAGAAGCTGCATTTCGAAATTCTTTCGCAAAAGCGCTTCTCCAAAGAATAGAAACAATAAGCCCGGCGCCGCATACGCGGCGCCGGGCTTATTGTTTGCGATCTTACAAATGGATCGCTTGGTTTGCTTTGGGTTTGCTACTAAAAGGCTTTTAACCACTGGTTGATCTTCCGTGCTGCTTTGTACAGCGGCCCTTCCAACTCCTTTTGCACCTGTTTGAGCTGGGCACGGATGTCGATGCCCTGCGGGCAGTGCTGCTCACACTTGCCGCAGCCGATGCAGTTGGAGGCCGCCGTGGGCGTTTTGCGCAGGGCGGTACACATGGTGTAATCCACCAGCGACCAGAACTTCCCCTCGCTGTAGCGGCGGTTATAGGCGGCAAAGGCACCCGGTATATCCACATGACTGGGGCAGGGCATACAGTATCCGCAACCGGTGCAGCCCACCTTCATTTTGGCATTGATGGCCGCCACCACCCGACCCAGCATCTCCTGCTCGGCCGCGCCCAGCTCGCCCACCTGCACGGTGCTGGCCGTTTGCATATTGTCCTGCACCATTTCGTCCGAGTTCATGCCGGACAAAACGCAGGTCACCTCGCTTTGATCCCACAGCCAGCGGAAGGCCCATTGGGCGGGGGTATGCTTGACGGGATACGCGGCAAAGATGCGCCGGGCCTCTTCGGGCAAACGGTGAACCAGTTTGCCGCCCCGAAGGGGCTCCATGATGACCACGGGAAGACCCTTTTGGTGGGCGTAGCGCAGTCCGGCGCGGCCGGCCTGGGAGTGTACGTCCATGTAGTTGTACTGGATCTGGCAGAAGTCCCAGTCATAGGCATCCACCAGCTTGCAGAACATATCCGAACTACCATGGTAGGAAAAACCCACCTGTCGGATGGCGCCGCAGGCCTGCTTTTCCTGCAGCCATTGTTCCACGCCCAGATCCTTCAGCCGCTGCCAGGTATCCACATCGCTGAGCATATGCATCAGATAGTAGTCCACATAGGTGGTTTTGAGCCGCTTGAGCTGCTCCTGAAACAGCTTTTCCATGCCCTCCATGCTGCGGATCAGGTAATGCGGCAGCTTGGTGGCGATGTAAACCTGCTCCCGAAGGCCGTGTTTGGCCAGAATTTCACCCAGCACCGCTTCGCTGCCGGGGTAGACATAAGCGGTATCGTAATAATTGACACCGCCATGGAAGGCCGCGAGAATTTGCCGTTCGGTCTCCTCCATGCGGATCTTGCCTAAGGTCTGGGGAAAGCGCATACAGCCAAAGCCCAGAATAGACAGTTTGTTTCCGTATTTATCGCAGCGATAATTCATGCCAATCAACCTTTCAGCTTATGGGCAAAATCAGCCATAACTTGAGAGATTTTGATCTGCTGGGGGCAGCTTGCTTCACAGGCGCGGCAGCCGATGCAGGCCGCAGGAAGCTTATCCTCAGGCAAATCCTGCAGATCCCAGGGCATTGCGCCGCCACCACTGACATTATAATCGTTATAATTGTCCAGCAGCATAGGAATGTCCAACTGCTGAGGGCAATGGGCAGTGCAGTAGCGGCAAGCGGTGCAGGGCACAGTCTTGGTCGTTTGCAGTTGGGCCGAAATGTTCTGCAGCGCATCCCACTGCGCATCCTGCAGGGGCTGCTCACGCTCAAAGATGGCGATGTTGTCCTGCAACTGCTGCAAGTTTGACATGCCGGACAGGGTGACCGTCACCTCGGGAATGGTCTGCAGGAAGCGGAAGCCCCAGTCCACCGGGCTCCAGTCGGGGCACAGGGCACGCAGCGTCCGCTCGTCCCCGGCGGCCAAATTGACCAGTTTTCCGCCCCGAAGGGGCTCCATCACCCACACGGGAATGTGGTACTCACGCAGCAGCTCTACCTTAGCTTTGGCGTCCTGGAAAGTCCAGTCCAGCCAGTTAAGCTGCAACTGGCAGAATTCAATGTGCCGGCCATGGATCTGCAAGAAGGTTTGCAGCGTTTCATATGTACTGTGCACTGACACGCCCAGATGCCGGATGCGGCCGCTGCGCTTTTGCTGCAGCAGGTAGTCCATCAGACCGTATTTTGCGTCGGTATACCAATGTAAATTCTCCTCGTTCAAATTGTGGAACAGGTAGAAGTCAAAATACTCTACCTGACATTTCTCCAGCTGACGCTCGAATACTTTGCCGGGATCGTCGATAGCCTGTTGGGTAAAACCGGGGAATTTGCTGGCCAGATAAAAGCTGTCACGGGGGTACTGTTTCAGCAGCTTGCCCATCACAAGCTCCGAGTTGCCGTTATGATACATCCAAGCGGTATCATAGTAGTTGATGCCCTTCTCCATAGCAAGGCGCAGCATCTGCGCCGCCTGCGCCTCGTCGATCTTGCCCACGTCGTTGTCCTGCACGGGCAGGCGCATGGTGCCCAGACCCAGGGCAGAGAGTTTTTTGTCTTGAAATGATTTGTAGATCATATCGTATTTCCTCCCTTGATTATGGTGGGGCATTGCGGTAGACCTGCCCGGGTTCAAGCGCAATGCCCCGGGCGGCAAACAACTGGTCCACCGTTACAAACAGATAGCCCTGCTCATGCAGGCGGTCTACGACAGTCAGGGCGGCCTCGACACTTTGGGGATAGATATCGTGCATGAGCACGATGGCACCGTCCTGCGCCCGGGACAGGATATGCTCCGCTTCCCGCTGTGCGTTTTTATCGCCCCAGTCTTCCGGGTCGATCGACCAGAGAATGATGGGGCACTTTGCCATGGCTTGTGTGCCGGCATCGTACAGCCCATAAGGTGGGCGCAGCAGAAAATCGTTGTGGCCCAACACGTTTTTCAGCATCTGGCGGGTTTTCTCCACCTGCGCGTCAAAATCGGTTTGGTTCAACCCGGTCAGGGTCACGTGGTCATAGGTATGGATGCCGATTTGATGGCCCTGGGCATCCATGCGGCGAATGAGGTCTTCGTTGCCGATGATCTGTTCTCCGATCAAAAAGAAGGTGGCCGGTACGCCGCGCTGCTCCAGACCGTCCAGAAGCTGCTGCGTTGTGACACGGCGCGGCCCGTCATCAAAGGTCAGCGCGATCAGAGGCGGCGTTTGCAGCTGTGCGGGCGCATCGACAGGAAGGGCCGGCTGCCGCTGGGGAAGGCACGCGGCCAGCAGCGCCAAGCAACCCACCGCCGCCGCTTTCCACCCTATGCCGCCGCCCAGGTTTGCCTTCATGCGACCGCCACCTTTCCTTGTGATCAAGGACAGTATGTGTCACAGCAGTGCATTTTTGCGATGCAAATTCTGTCAGCACGTCCGGGGATCGGGGTCACCGGGCAGCGTGGACAGGTACTGATAAAAGGGCATCAGAAAGCGCCAGCCCTCAAAAATGCGATCCACCAAAGCGCGGTCGTACAGCTCGATGCCGTTGGGCTGCTGATGGAGCAGCGCGAAGTGTTTTTTGTTGTACCACGGTGCCAGAATGGGCACAGACGGCGTCTTTTTTCGGGCGTACTCCGGGCCGTCCAGCACAAATTCACTTTGCCCGTTCAGACGCAGGGTCAACTGCTCCATGGGTTTGGGGTCGGCATCCATACGCGCGCGCAGCTTGGCCGACAGGATGGACGGGCCGCAGCCCATACCCATGCCGTAGCTCCAGCCATCGGGGGTCAACTCAAACCAAAAGGCCGGCGTATCGTCCCAGTTTTGCGCCGGAGCCTGCAGCATCAGCCAAAGGCAGTCCCGGTAAGGGCCACGGCCATGCAGCCGCCGGGCATCCCGGTAAATGCGTGACACCTTGCTGCGAAAGCTCTGCGTGGGAAAGGCCTGGCACATGCGCTGATACAGCTCGGCGTTGAGCTCTTTCATGGGCTCATAAAAGTGCTGCAGGTACTCCTGCTTGTGCTGATTGAACCAGTCGCGTTCATTATGAAAGCGGATGCCCCACATAAAATCGATGGTGGCATCGGAAAAACCTTGAAACATAACGATCACCTCGTAAGTTATATTGTATCATATCCGACGGCGGATAAGCAAATCCGGAATCCTTAGCGCAAGATATTTCCAGCAAACCACAGTATGCCAAAATTTCCCGAGTTTGTTAAAAAGTTTGACAAGTCCTGCGCCATACAGTACACTATATTCAGCACGTCCTCCGACACGATTCGTCGAGATTTATAAATAAGGTTTGATCGTTGCATGAAGAAAAACCGCATCTCTTCCGCCGTGATTCGGCGATTGCCCCGGTATTACCGCCATTTGACCGATTTGGCACAGCATGGGGTGGAGCGCATTTCCTCCTATGCCCTGGGCGAGTCCATGGGGTTGACCGCTTCGCAGATCCGGCAGGATCTTTCCTGCTTCGGCGGATTTGGCCAGCAGGGTTATGGGTACAACGTGGCCAATCTGCGCAGCGAAATTTCCTCGATTTTGGGCATGGACAACGGATACGCCGCTGTGATTCTGGGCGTAGGCAATCTGGGCCGGGCTCTGATCGAGAATTTTCAGTTTTCCCTCAATGGGTTTGATCTGGTGGCCGCCTTTGATATTAATCCCCATGTGGTGGGCACCGAGATCGCCGGTGTTCCCATCCTGCACGCCGACCAGCTTTCCGACTTTGCTGCCCAGCACCCCATTCATGTGGGCGTTTTGACGGTACCCCAGTCGGTGGCCGCCGAGTCGGCCAAGCATCTGGTCGAGCTGGGTGTGCGTGGGATCTGGAATCTGACCAACACCGAGCTGCCGATTTCCGATCCGTCGGTCACGGTGGAAGACGTTCATTTTGCTGACAGTTTGCTGGCCTTGAGCTACATGATTTCCGAGGAGTAAGCCATGGGAAAGAAACTCATTTGCGCGGCTGTGCTGGTTGCTTGTTTGATCACCGGCTTGAGCGCCGCCTTTGCCGCCCCCGGCGCCCCAGAGGACCCCTTTGTCACGCTGAGTTATTTGACCGGAACCTATCTGCCCCAAGTGGAGCAGAACGCGCTCAAGCGCGTGGACGATGCCGCCGCCAAGACCGAGCAGGACGCTTTGGATCAGCTGGCCAAGCTGACCGGGAGCTATTTGTCACAGATCGGCCCGTCGGACAACTCCAGTCCATTTGAGCGTCTGACCCTCGCCCAGGGCGATCGTCTGACCGTGTCGGCCGGTTCTGACCTGCTGTTTGAGTCCGGCGCGCACACGCTGTCCACGACCGGCACGGTGCTGGATGTCACGGATGGGGCACCCAAGTCCCCAAAAGCCGCTTTGGTGGACGGGCACCGCTATATTGTGGCCGGAAACTCCCAGTGCACGCTGACCGTCCTGTCCGGCACGGTCAATATATCGGTGCAGGGCGTGTACACGCTGACGGAGGCCGAGAAATCCACGCTGCCCTTTACCGACGTTGCCGTGGAGGACTGGCATTACTCTTATGTGAAATTTGCATACGAACAGGGACTGTTCCAGGGCACCAGCCAAACGCAATTCAGCCCCAACACCAATATGAACCGCGCCATGCTGGTCACGGTGCTCAGCCGACTGGCCGGTGTTGAGCCGGTGGAGGGTGAATGTCGTTTTCTGGACGTGGAGGACAACAGCTGGTACGAAGGGGCGGTCAACTGGGCTGCAGGCGTCGGCATTGTCAATGGCGTAAACCAGGCCAACAATTTGTTTGCCCCCAACGCCAACGTCACCCGGGAGCAGATGGCCGTTATGTTGTACCGCTACGCTCAGGATTATTTGGGCACGCCCCTCTCCCCCAGCGGAGATCTGTCGGCCTTCCCCGATCAAAACACCATTGCCGATTGGGCCAAGCCGGCGGTCAGTTGGGCCGTGGACACAGGCATCATCAACGGCAGAAACGGCATGCTCGCCCCCGGTGGCACGGCCACCCGTGCCGAGGTGGCCACCATGCTCCAGCGCTTTTCCGCGCTGCTCCCCTCCTGATCACCGCACCCTTTTTGCTCTTACGCATAAGATGACAATGAGATCGCCGGAAAGGGATCTCCATCTTGAGTAGGAGGTACTTCAATATGGGATGCAACAATGGTTGGGGTGGCGGCTGCCTGTGGATCGTGCTCATCCTCATTGTCCTGTTCTGCTGCTGTGGCAACGGCAACGGCTTTGATAACGGCAACTGGGGCGGCTGCGGCAATCACTGCGGCTGCGGCAACGGCTGCTGACACGCAAATAAAAAACGCGGCCCCGTCTTTGACGGGGCCGCGTTTTTTATTCAAACATCATGCACTCAATGTAGTTGTCAGAAAAGCCCTGATGTCCGGAAAGTTCCACATAGCGGCATTTTTCCGGCAGCTGATCCAGCTCACCGCGAGCCTGCTCGGACAAGAGCACCGCCACGGCGCCCTGGCCGGCGCTGTTGCCCACGCCAACGATGCGCTCCAGCATGGAGGGTGGGATCAGTCCAATGGCAGCGGCGCTTTCCCGGCGGATGTAGTTGCCAAATCCACCGGCCAGATAGAGCGCTTCCACATCGTCCTCACTCTTGCCACACTCCTCCAACAGGGTTTGGATTCCGGCGGCGATGGCCGCCTTGGCCAGCTGCAACTGGCGCACATCCTTTTCGTTGACGGCCACCTGGTCGGTCAGACGGAAGGAAACCACCTCGTCCTCACCCTCCACCAAGTAGGGCCGTGCCGCTTCAGGGGCCTCATCGGGAGAGAGCAGGCGGCCGGTTTCATCCACCGCACCCAACTGCAGCATGACCGCCAGCGCGTCCACCAGACCGGAGCCACAGATACCCTCGGCCTGGGTTTCACCCAGCACGCTCACCTGCAACGCACCGTCCACCAGCTCCACGCGGCTGATGGCGCCGTCCTGCGCCGACATACCCTGCGAGATGGCCGCACCCTCAAAGGCAGGGCCGGCCGCCGTGGCACAGCACAAAAAGCCCTCCGACGCGCTGCCCAGCGCCATTTCGCCGTTGGTGCCCACATCCAAAAAGAGCACCGTTTTTTGCGCACGATAGACACCGCTGGCCAAAATGCCGGCCGTAATGTCGCCGCCCACATAACCGGCCTCCGCCGGGGCCAGATAGACCCTGGCTCCTTCGGGCAGGCCGAAATCAGCGCCCTTGTAATCCTCACCGAACAGGGACAGCGGCGTGAAGGGCGCCACTGCAATGCTGGCCGGAGAAAGGGATGCGTAGAGGTGCTCCATGACGGTGTTGCCGGCGATCGTCACATAGGTCAGCTCCTCCATCTTGCGCCCGGCCTGGGTGCAAAGCTGCTGCATTCCTTCGCGCAGCTGGTCACGGATGGCCGTGGTCAGATGCTCCAGTCCGTCCGGGCGGTCGATGGTATACTGAATGCGCGAAATCACATCGGCACCAAAGGCACGCTGGCGGTTGACACCGCTGCAGGTGCCAAGCAAAACACCGTTGGTGCGATCATACAGGTGGATCACCACCGTCGTGCTGCCGATGTCAACGGCGGCACCCAGACCGTCGGCCGGGGACAGGGGGAAGTCCACCGATACGCCGTCCGTAGCAATGACTGCGCCCACATGCTCTTCCGGAATGGTCACGGTATGCTCCCCGGTCACGATCGTCTGGCAGGCCAGCACCTCGCCCAAATCGTCCACACTGACCAGACATTTCTTGCACTTGCCATTTCCGCCACAGGGGGCGTCCGGGGCGGTAATGCCACCGCGCTGCAGTGCCGCAAGAATGGTTTCACCCAACTCGGCATGGATGATATGCTCGCTGCCCTTCCATAAAACACGCAATATCATGATACAATCCTCCATTGTAAGGTCTGATTATTCCGCGACCGGTACATCCTCCGGCACGACAGGTTGCTCAGCGCCTGGCTCGGGCTGCGGCACGACAGGCTGCTCCACACCGGGATCGGGCTGCGGCGTGGGCGGCACTTCAGGTTGCGGCGCAGGCGGCACTTCCGGCAATTTTTCTCCCGTGGCAGGGTCGATGCCATAGGCCATGGCATCCGCCGAATTGATTTGAATGATGCGGTCACGGCGCTGGTAATTGCTCACGCTTTCCAGCGTTTTGCTCAGCAGAGTGCCGTCACCGGCATAGATGCAGCGGTAGGCCTCGACCTTGCGCCCGGTATAACCGCTGACCTTCTCCCGGGTGGTACCTGCCGGGACAGTATCGTCGATTTGATAAATGGTTTCATGGGGGTTGCGCGACAGCTCGACAAACTGCATCTTGACATAGGTGTCGTCGCTCTTGGTGCCCAAAATCTGCACCGACAGACTACGGTTTTCCATCTTGACCACAATTTTGATGGGATAGGCCGTGTTGTTTTTGAATCGGAAGTCGATGCCGCCGCTGAACACCGTTGCATCGGCACCGTCCGGAACGTAGCCCACCGCATAGGTGTGATTTCTGCGCTGCACAATTTCCAGATTGCCCTGCAGGGCAGCGTAGTAAATGGACGAGGAGACCTGGCACATACCGCCGCCCACCGAGTCCACCGTTTCACCCTTTACATAAGAGGGCGCCGGTTGGAATCCCTGCTCCCGAGAACAGGGCGCTACCTTATCCCAGTAGGAGAACTCCTCGCCGGGCATCAAAATGGTATTGTGGCACAACTGGCCGGCCAGACGCACATTGGCCACCCGGGCGTTGACGCCGCTTACATAGGTATCGACCTGGCCCAGCACATCGGAAAACAGGAGTGCTTCCAGCATCTCGGTGGTAAATTCCGGCTGGGTAAACTGCAAGGGAATGACCGCACATTCGCCGGGCTTGGCCGCTTCAAACCGCAGGCGCGCGGTGGCCATATCAAAGGACACACCGGTCACGCTGGGCGTGATCGCAAAGGTTTCGGTGCCCAGAACGGCATCGACCGGCTCGACGTACACTGTGTTATACAACTGCTGGAAATCGATTGCTTCCGGTTGTGTGATAATCGGTTGCGGCGTAAAGGAGGCGCAATTGCGATCCTTTTCCAGTTGAGTCAGCAGCTGCTGCTCCAGCGCAGCGGCCTCCAGCGACTGCCCGTCCTGGCCGCGGATGATTTGAATCTCGGATTCGCCGATTTGAATGGCATGCTGTACCATCGGTTGGGTCAATGCCACATTCAGATCGGCCAGCTGCGCATCTATGTAGGGGCGATTTTCAAACACCAGCACATTTGTGGCCTGCGGCGGCTGATGGGTCATCAGCGCCCGAAACCAAGCCGCACCACGCAAAAGGAACGGGCCGCCGGACAGCTGATCGATGACCTTCCGGCTGTCAAAGGCCACATCCGCCTTGTCCAGTTCGCAGGCAATGGTTGTGTCTTCAAAGATCAGATCCACCGTTTTGCCGTTCCACGCCTGGGCCGCCCATTTCATTTGCTGGGTTGCCGCTTCATGGCTGAGGCCGCCCAGCGAAATACCGGCCGCCTGGCTATTGGGCAAAAGGTGTCCGCTGGCCCAGCCGCACAGGCCGAGATAGGCGAGCAAAACACCTGCAATCAAACCGACGCACACAGCAAGGGCTACTTTGGCGCCGCTTTTTTTCACTTGCTTTTCTTCCATTACTCTCGTTCAACCTCACATCATTCAAATGCCGCAAAAATTCACGTATTATTATAGGGGCACACCTATGAAAAAGCAAGTACAGTTTGGTTACAGGAGTCTTCCCCTGTACCGTTGGTTGGCCGTATTGACGCATGGTCGCAGAAACGATATAATATAGAGGTTGTTTTTTCAAATTGTATCTTCCCCTCACATGGGAAGGCGAAAGGAATGTAAGTACGAATGAAAAAGGGAAATCCCATCGCATTGCTTCCCATCGGCGTATTTCTGGTGCTCTATCTGGGGCTGGGACTGGTTTTCGAGTATGCCATGAAGATCCCCATGGGTTTTTACAACGTGCCCATCGTGGTGGCCTTTTTGGTTGCCATTCTGGTGGCCTGTTTGCAAAACCGCGGCGTATCGCTCAACGATAAGATCGCGTTGATGGGACAGGGCATTGGTGACCCCAACATTGTCACCATGATCTTCATTTTCATGTTTGCCGGTATTTTTGTGGGCGTGGTGGGCCGCTCGGGCGCGGCCAGCGTGGCCTACTTCATGCTGTCCATCATTCCGCCCCGTTTTGCGGTGGCGGTGCTGTTTATCGTGGCCTGCTTTGTGTCCACCGCCATGGGTACCAGCGTGGGCACCATCACGCTGATCACCCCCATTGCCGTGGCGGTTTCCGATGCTTCCGGCTTCTCGCTGGCTCTGTGCGTGGGCGCGGTCATGGGCGGCGCTATGTTTGGCGATAACCTGTCCTTTATTTCCGACACCACCATTGCCGCCTGTAACGGCCAGGGTTGCCAGATGAAGGACAAGTTCCGTGAGAATTTCTGGATCGCGCTGCCGGCCGCAGTAGTGACGCTGATTTTGACCCTGGTAGTTTCCCTGCGCGCCTATCACGGCGAGTACATCCCCAGCGAGTATAATCTGGTTCAGGTCATCCCCTATGTACTGGTTCTGGTGGGTGGCATTGTGGGTATCAACGTTTTTGTTGTGCTGCTGGTGGGCATTGTGTCGGGTGCGGTCATCATGCTGGCCACCGGCGCGGTGGAGAGTTTCTTCGCTCTGCTGGGCAATATGGGCTCCGGCGCGGCCGGTATGTTTGAAACCACCATGGTGGCCGTGCTGGTGGCGGCTATGGGCGCACTGGTGCGCGAGTACGGCGGCTTCCAGTCCCTGCTCAACGGCATTCAGAAGCTCTTCCGGGGCAAGAAGAATGGTCAGCTGGGTATGGGCGTGCTGGTGGGTCTGATGGACATTGCCACCGCCAACAACACCGTGGCCATCGTCATGGCCAACCCCATCGCCAAGGAGATGGCGAAAAATTACGGTGTTTCCAACAAGAAGACGGCATCCATTCTGGACACCTTCTCCTGTATTTTCCAAGGCATTATCCCCTATGGCGCGCAGATGCTGGTCGCCCTTTCTGCCTGCGCAACGCTGGGCCATGAAGTTTCGGCGTTCCAGATCATCCCCTTCCTGTTCTACCCCTTCCTGCTGCTGATCAGCAGCCTGGTGTTTATCTATCTCCTCCCCGAGCGCAAGGCAAAGTAAATATCCATACCTCATCGACCACGGTCTGTCAAACGGCAGACCGTGGTTTTTTATTTTTCTTGTTGTGTGTATCGCAAGGTGCAACATTTTCGCCCGATTGGATGCAGGTATGGGAGGTGGAACTTTGGAACGCAACCGAAAAAAGGCGGAAGCGATTTTGCGGCGGCTGGAACGACTGGCCTGCGGAAAGGTCAACGATGCGATTCGCCTGGCCTACTTGACCGAGGAGGAAATCGCCCGGTTGGAGGAGTTGGATCTGACGGCATTGACCGAGTTCAAGCGCAGCGCCAACGGAACCATTGAGATCAAGCTGGCCGACCGGGCAGCGCTGCTGGAGCGCATTTATCATCTGATCAAAGAAGAGGATGATGGCAGCTGCACGGCATTTCTCAACGCATTGGGTGCAGAGGAAGATGGGGCGGCATGCTGAGCGTGCAGAGTTTTTCCCAAAAGCAGAAACAGGTCCTGTCCTGGTGGCGCGGCAATTCCCCCCACCGGGATCGGGAGGCCATCATCTGCGACGGCGCAGTGCGAAGCGGCAAGACGCTGGCCATGACCATATCCTTTTTTCTGTGGAGTATGGCCCGGTTTCAAAACGAGCAGTTCGCGCTGTGTGGAAAAACGGCGGCAGCGGTGCGGCGCAATCTGTTGGGACAGGCGTTGGAGCAGTTGCGGTCACTGGGGTTTTCCGTAGAGGAAAAGGTATCCCGTGGCTGCGTAACGGTGCGCGCAGGAAGAAGGAAGAATACCTTTTATCTGTTTGGCGGACGGGATGAGGGCAGCGCGGCCCACATTCAGGGTTTGACGCTGGCCGGTGTGCTGCTGGATGAGGTGGCGCTCATGCCGCGCTCCTTTGTGGAGCAGGCCATGGCACGCTGCTCGGTGCTGGGCAGCCGATTCTGGTTTTCCTGCAACCCCGAAGGGCCGGAGCACTGGTTTTACAAGGAGTGGATCTGCAAGGCCGAGCAGCGCAACGCACTGTATCTGCATTTCACCATGCAGGACAATCCCGGGTTGAGCCCGGCGGTGCGCAAGCGGTATGAGCGAGTCTTTCGGGGTACTTTTTATCGTCGGTTTGTGCTGGGGGAATGGGTGGCCGCCGAGGGGCTGGTCTACGACTTCTTCGACGAGAGCTACATCAAGCCGGCACCGCCCGGCCCCTTTGAGCGCTGGGCCATCTCCTGCGATTACGGCACGGTGAATCCGGCCTCCTTTGGGTTGTGGGGATTGCAGCAGGGCGTTTGGTATCGGGTCAAGGAGTATTACTACGATTCCCGGGCCGAGGGTCGGCAGAAAACCGACGGTGAGTACGCCCAGGCGCTGGAGCAACTGGCCGGAGGGCGCAGCATCCAATGTGTTGTGGTCGATCCGTCGGCGGCCAGCTTTATTGAAGTGCTGCGCCGTGCAGGCTGGCCGGTGGTCAAGGCCCGCAACGAGGTGCTGGGCGGCATTCGTCTGACGGCCGATCTGCTGCGGCAGGGGCGACTGGTGATTTGCCCGGATTGTCTGTCGGCCATTCGGGAGTTTGCCCTGTATCGCTGGGAGGATGACGGTGGAAAAGACCGGGTACGCAAAGAGCATGACCACGCCATGGATGACATTCGCTATTTTGCCACCACGATTGCACAGCAGCCGCACACCGGCATGAGCGCCCTTTGTGTGGAACGGGGCGCATTTTGACAGGAGGGAAATCATGGGTTTCTGGGAACGAAAAAAAGAGAGCGCAGGCGCGGAAACAGCGGTACAGCTGCGCCGCTGTGACCGGCATCCGTTTGGCGCACTCAACGGGTATGTGCCGCTCAACCACGGCCAGACGCAGTTGTACCGCACCATTCGGGAGGCCATTCCCATTGTGGACGCGGCCATTCTCAAGCTGATCCGTCTGTGCGGCGGATTTACCGTGCAATGCCGGGAACATCGGGCGCAGGCCGGTATGGATCGCTTTGTACGTACCGTAGCCGTGGGGCGCAATCAATTCGGATTGCAGAGCTTTCTGGACGGGTATCTGGACAGCATGCTGACCTGCGGCCGGGGCATTGGCGAGATCGTACTGGATCGGACGGGTCGGGAGATCGCCGCCGTGCTGTGCGGCAATCCCGATGACATTGAGATCCAGGAGGGGGAGCATCCGCTGGATTTCCGTCTTTGTACCCGTGGCGTGGGGGGACAGATCGAGCCGCTGCCCTGGCAGGAGCTACTTTTGTTCACTCCTTTTCAGCCGGAGGCCAGCGCCCCCTATGGCGTGAGTATGCTTCGCTCCATGCCCTTTTTGTCCGAGATCTTACTGAAGATCTATCAGACCATCGGCATGAACTGGGAGCGCATGGGCAATCTGCGCTTTGCCGTGGTGTACAAGCCGGATGGGGATGGCATGGAACGCTCGCTGGCTCGGGAGCGCTGTCAGGAGATCGCCCGGGAGTGGAGCAGCGCCATGCAGAGCACCAAAAACGGAAGTGTGCGAGATTTCGTGGCGGTGGGCGACGTGGACATCAAGGTGATCGGCGCCGACAACCAGATTTTGGACAGCGAGGTGCCGGTACGGCAGATTTTGGAGCAGCTGGTGGCCAAGACGGGCATCCCCCCATTCCTTTTGGGACTTTCCTGGTCGTCCACCGAGCGCATGAGCACCCAGCAGGCCGACATTATGACCAGCGAGCTGGGCGCCATTCGGCGCAGTCTGACCCCCACACTGGAGCGCATTTGTTCGCTGTGGCTGCGGCTGCACGGGTATGACGACGCTGTGGAAATCTGTTGGCAGGACATCAATCTGCAGGATGAGGTGGAGGCGGCGCGGGCGCAGCTTTACCGCACTCAGGCTGCAAAACTGGAGGAATCGGAATGAACATCGCAAAGCAGGCCGACGCCATGTGCGCGGCACAGGTCAGCGCCGAGGACTTGGCGCAAATCAACGCACTCAGTCGCAAGCAGCTGACGGCCGAAGAGGTGTATACCTTTACGGTGCGTCTGTGCGACAACGAGGTGGATCGAGAATGGGAGCGCTTTTCCCGTAAAACTCTGGAGGAGCTGGCCACTCTGTTTGTGGGTAAGAGCGGCATGTTTGACCACCAGTGGTCGGCCCGGGGACAGGCGGCACGCATCTACCGCACCGAGTTGGTAGAGGATGCGGCCATGGTAACACAGGCCGGTGATCCCTATTGCTATCTAAAGGGTTACGCTTACATGCTGCGCACTCCCTCCAATGAGGACCTGATCGCCGAGATTGAGGGCGGTATCAAGAAGGAAGTGTCGGTGGGGTGCGCGGTGGAGCAGGCTACGTGCTCCATTTGCGGCGGTGATTTGGACGTGTGCAACCACGGGAAGGGACAGCGCTATGACGGCAAATTGTGCTGGGCCGAGCTGGAGCACGCCACCGATGCCTACGAGTGGTCCTTTGTGGCGGTGCCTGCCCAGAAGCGGGCCGGTGTGCTTCACAAGGGCATGGACCCCGAGCGCATTCAGTTGGAGAAGGAGGCCGCCATGGGCCGCCGGTATTTGAGCGCCCTGCGTGGCGAGGTGGCCCGTTTAGGCGCACTGGCTCAGCCCGAGTTGGAACACAAGGTGCTGCGCGGCATTGCCGACAAGCTGGACGAAGAGGAGCTGCTTCATCTCAAGGACGCCTTTGGCGCCCAGGCCGGAGCACGATATCCGCTGCACACCCAGCTGCCCCAGGGCGCACAGGAGCGCCCGGAACACAATGAGCGGGACAACGCCTTTTTGGTGTGACCGAATATATGACAAGAGGAGGAATGGAGCATGAAAGTTTCGTTTGAAGGCATCGGTGAGATGGTGGCCACCTTTCCGGTGACTGCACCGGTGGAAAAGGGATGCGTAGTCAAGCTGGATGAGGCCGGCGCAGTCGCCCCCTGCGGCAGCGGTGATGAGTTCATCGGCGTGGCGGTCAACGCCCGTCAGGGCTTTGCCGGCATTCAGTTTGCCGGTTTGACTCAGGTGGCATACACCGGCGCGGCACCCGGCTGCGGCTGGGTCAAGCTGACCGCTGACGGCAACGGCGGCGTGATGGCCGACGAGGATGGCCGCACCTATCTGGTGGTTGCCATCGACACCACGACTGCAACCGCAGTGGTGCGACTGTAAGAAGGAGGAAAATGAACCATGGCTTATCAGTTTGAAAATCTGAAGCTGGAAAAGGGTATGTACAGCGAGGCAGGCCGTTCCTTTACGCAGGTACTGGAAAAGTGCGACCCCTCGGAAAACTACAAGGGCACTGCGCTGGAGGGTCTGGACGCCTATCAGCGTCAGCTCAAGCGCTTTGACATTAAGGTCAAGGGCGCGGGCAGCGACGTGGTGGAGAAGTTCTTCTCCACTGCTGACTCCGCCGTACTGTTCCCCGAGTACATTGCCCGTACGGTGCGTCAGGGCATGGAGGAGAAGGACATTCTGCCCTCCATCACAGCGACGGTGACCCGTTTTGACGGCATGGACTACCGCTCCATCGCCTCGGTGCCCGAGCAGGAAAAGCAGCTGTGCCCCGTCAGCGAGGGCGCTGCCATTCCCCAGACTACCATTAAGACACAGGAGAATCTGGTCAAGCTGCACAAGCGTGGCCGCATGCTGGTGGCCTCTTACGAAGCCATCCGTTATCAGAAGCTGGATCTGTTTTCCGTGACGCTGCGCCAGATCGGTGCGCACATCAGCCGCATGCACCTGGAGGACGCCATTGACGTGCTGCTCAACGGCGACGGCAACCACAACGCCGCCCCCTCTTTTTCTGTTGGCACCGCCCCCATTGGCGGCACCGGCGGCAAGCTGACCTATGACGATCTGGTGGACTTCTGGGCCCAGTTTGACCCCTATGAGCTCAACACCATGCTGGTGGGCGGCAATACCATGGTGGAGCTGCTCAAGCTGCCCGAGTTCCAGAATCCGCTGACCGGTCTGAACTTCCAGGGCACCGGCAAACTGGACACTCCTCTGGGTGCCAAGCTACTGCGCACCGGCGCTATGCCCGACGGTAAGATCATCGGTCTGGACCGCAACTATGCGTTGGAAATGGTCAAGGGTTCTGACGTGATGGTGGAATACGACAAGCTGATCGACCGTCAGCTGGAGCGCGCCGCCATTACCAGCATCTCCGGCTTTGCCAAGGTCTTTACCGAGGCAGCCAAGGTGCTGAGCATTTGATGACCGAGGAGATTTTGGCCCGGGTGATGCAGCTGCGTGGCGAGGAAGGTGACCGGGAAACGCTGTTTCCCATCTGCGCCGCCGTGGAGACCGAACTGGCCGGACGGCTGAAGCAGGGCGTGTCCCCTGCCGACTGCGGGGAAGCCTTTCTGCTTGCGGCGGCCTGTCAGGTGCTGGCCTTTCTTGCCGCGGCCGGATGGCAGGAGCAGGTGGAGTCCTTTACCGCAGGGGACGTTACCATTCGCCACAGCGGCGAGACCGCAGCGCAGCGAAGTCAGGCGCTGCGCCGACAGGCCGAACAGCTGCTGGCACCCTGGGTGGAGGACGGTCGATTCTTCTTTCAGAAGGTGATGGGATGACAAAAACATTTCCCACGCTGCTGTCGCGGTACGGACAGATGGTACATCTGCACGGCGAGGGCGCGCAGGAAGACACGCTGTGCATGGCCTTTCTGCAGGCTGTGCCCGACCGCCGGGAAGAGCAGCGCGTGCCCACGCCGTTGGGGCTGGCCTGGCAGAAGCGTTTTCTCTATCTGGGTCATCCCGGCGGTGATTTAAATGCGTTGGGCGACAAGGGATATATATCATGGAAGGGCGGGCGGTACCGGGTGCGTACCGCCCACCTGGTCTATGTGGGTCAGCAGGCAAACCACTGGTGGGCCATGCTGGAGCCCATGGAGGAGGCGCAGGTATGAACGGACTGGATACCATACGGGAATGTATGACGGACTTTTTGTGCCGACAGGGTATCTCGGCGCTGACCGCATGGCCGGATAGCGGCAGGGTGAAACCTCAACAGGCGGTGGCGGCGGTATCGGTACGCCGGTGCGAGGGCGGCCCTTCGGGCTTTCAGGATTATCTGGGCGAGCGTTATAACAGCGCCACCGGTCGCTGGGAGGAGCTGTACGGAAAGCAGCTGACCGTGACCTTTGCGCTGGATCTGTACGCAAGCCGCACCGATGGGGCAGCCGCCTGTCAAACTATCTTTGACACGCTGGCCAACGCACTGCAGCAGGGCGGCCCTGTGGGATTGACGGTGCAGTCCTTCTGCCAAGGCGAGGTGCGCTACGACGAAAAAAGCGGGCTGTTTTGCTGCCCGGTGGAGGCGGTATGCAAATGCTTTCTCTATGCGGTGGCAGACGAGGGCGGACAATTTTTGGACTTTGAGCTCAAGGGAGTGAGAGTATGAATGTAACAACCCATGAACGACCGGGCGTGTACTCGGTCTATGAGGCATCCTCTTTGATCAGCGGCGCAACCGGCGCAAAGTGGGTGGGACTGGCGGCGTTATCCAATGCAGAGATGACGCAAAGCGTATGTGTGATAAGCGATTACAATAAAGCTGCGGAACAATTCGGTGCCGATTCCGAGCTGACCGAGCTGGTGCGGCTTCTGTTTCTCAACGGCGCAGCCGGTGTTGTTGTGGCCCCGGTGGCAGACGAGGACGGCTATGCCGACGCCTTCGCCGCGCTGGAGGCGCAGGAGGATCTTTCCATCGTGATCTGCGACAGCACCGATGTGACGGTGCAGCAGATGCTGCGCGAGAGTGTGATCGCGGCATCGCAGGCCCGGCGTGAACGCATCGGCGTGGTGGCCGGCGGTGCCGGGGAAAGCGTTGACGAACTGATCGCGCGCGCCGCGCAGATCAACTGCAACCGCATGGTGCTGGTTGCGCCCGAGGTGCTCAGCGAAAGCGGCGACGTGCTGTCCGGCGTACGTGCCGCGGCCGCCCTTGCCGGTGCCATTGCCGGTGAGCGTGACCCGGCCATGCCGCTGGGCGGCGCTGCGTTGAAAGGGCTGAGCGGTCTGGCCAAGCGATACAGCGACACCGAGATCGACGCGCTGGTGCGAGGCGGTGTGACTGCGTTGGAGAGTGTGGCCGGCATCATTTCGGTGGTGCGCGCAGTGACCACCTGTACCACGGTGGGCGGCGTGGCCGACAGCACATGGCGCGAGCTGAGCACCATTCTGGTGGTGGATGACGTGATCCCCTCGCTGCGCAATGCGCTGCGTGCCAAGTTCCAGCGCGCCAAAAACACCCCACAAAGCCGCGGCGCCATTCGTTCCCAGGTAGTACTGGAGCTGGAGAACAAGCTGGCCCGTGAGATCATTACCGGTTATGACGGTGTGGCTGTCAACGCCATGCAGGACAACCCCACTGTGTGTCTGGTGGAGTTTTCCTTCACTGTGGCCCACGGCTTGAACCAGATCTGGCTGTCGGCCCACATCACGGTATAAGGAGGTCATGGTATGAGCATTGGAGGCATTCCCACCAGCAGTGATATCTATCTGATGGTGGACAACAAAAAGGTGGCGGTGGTGCAAAGCTACGCGGTCAAGACCACTCGATCCAGTCAGACGGTAGAGGCCTTCGGCGAAAGTGAGCCGGTGGCCACCTCGGCCAGTCAGGTTCGCCACGTCATCGAGCTGACTCGTTTGTACGCCACCGACGAGGCGCTCAAAGACGGCATCGATTTTTATTCCATGACCGATTTTTCTCTGGTCATCTGCAAGCCGGATCGCAAGATCATCTATTCCGGCTGTCAATGGAATTCCATCGCCGAAAGCGCCGCGCTGGGCGGCACGGTAGCCGAGAAGATCACGCTGGTGGCCACACGGCGCATTGAAACCGGGGTGTAAGGATGCAGAAAGATCTTATGGCGATTCTGGCGGGAGCCAGACGAGTCAAGGTGCCCGACGGGGACGGTCTGGAGTTGCGTCTTCTGACCGCGTTGGAGGTATTGCAGGCCCGTCGGGAGGCCGAAACGTTGACCCAGGGTGACCGGGAAAAGGCGTTGTGTTCCAACGCTTGTTTATTGGCCCGGGCATTGGAGTGGGACGGCAAGCCTGTCTTTGAAAACGGACAGGCTGTGCTGGAGGCGCTGACCCCCGACCGTATTGCCGTGCTGGCCCGGCAATGGGCAGCGCTGGACCGGGGCGAGGAGGCTTCTTGCGAAAACGAGCAGGAGCGGATGCATGCGCTAAAAAAAGCTTGGAGCACACGCCGCAAGCGCGCCTTCGCTGGCGTGTGCTCCGGGCCTTTGGCGCGCTTCCGACCGAAGAACGCGCCCAACAGATGACCGACCGGGATTACCTTTGGTGCGCGCTGAATTTGCTGTTGGATGACGAGCAGGCATTGAACGCCCTGTGCCCCAGCTGCCGGGAGCAGGCACACTCAAGCAGCTGCCCGGTGTGCGGCACCCTGGTCAGTGACCGGGGCGAAAACGCCGGGTTTGACACGGCAAAGTTTGAGCGGCTGCGGCGAGGTGAAACGGTATGATCGACTATTTGGAATGGCTGCTGGCACAGCAGGAAGTGCCACCGGAGGAGAACGCCATGGGCGATGAGGCGGCGTCGGTTTCCGTCGCCGCCTCCCGGGTCGCAGGGCAAACTCGCCCCATCGCCGTGGCGTACCACAGGCCGGAAAGGCAAGCGGCGCAAGCCGATCCAGGCGAGCGCGAAGGGGTGCAAATGCGTCCGGAGATCGATATGGCAGAACAGAAAAACCCGTTGTCAATCATGGCATTTCAATCAGAAGGAGCGCTTTCTTCCCCGTTGTTTTTACAGCCGGAACAGCTCAGCCGTGCCGGGATGCATTCCTGGGCGGCGACACTGTATCGGCAGACGGTATCGGCGGCGCAGGCTGCCGCCAATTTGCAGCAAAACGGCAATTTAATGTCCACCCCGGCCGAACTCGCCCCCACTCTTTCCGCTGTGCCCAACGCAGCCCGACTGGACGAACTGTTCGCCCGGGATGCCCGTCGGTATGACGGGGGATTTTCCATGTATTAAACAGGAAGGAGGGGTTACATGAAGCTGACACCCATGCGCTATAAAAACTACACCTGGCCCCACAATCCCAGAGTGTATTCCATTGAGTTTGAACGAAAGATGGCTGTGCACAAAGTGCCCTTTGGCCGCTATCATTTGCAGAACCTTGGCATGACCCGCCGCGTCATGCGCGGCGAGGGCGAGTTTTCCGGCCCCGGCGCATACGATGCTTTCAAAAAGCTGGCCACGGTATTTTACGATGAGGAACCCGGCCTGCTGGTCCACCCGGTATGGCAGACGACCAGCGCGTACTTTGTGTCCCTGGCTCTGAAGCAGGAGCCACGAGAAGACTATGTCAGCTATACTTTTACGTTCTGGGAGGACTATACCGGGCACACCACCCAGCCGGTTTCTTCCGCAACCGGGATTACCTCTGGCAAGGGTGCGACAGAGGCGCAGGGCGGAGAAGAAAAACGGTATCACACGGTGGTCAAGGGGGAATCGCTGTGGGGCATCGCCGCACGGTATGGGCTGGAATTTGACGCGCTGATCGCTCTGAATTCCCAGATCGCCAATCCCAATCGGATCTACCCCGGACAGCAGGTGAGGGTGGCATGATGACAGCAACCATTGTGACATACGATGGCAGCCGACATGTGCTGCCGACCCTATTGGAATGGTGCTTTGAATATGGCACCTCCTCCCCTTGCGACAGCTTTCAGATCCAGTTTCTCTGGGATCAGGAGGAGCTGGCCGTGCTGTCGGCGGCGGTGCGCTTTTGGGCCGAGGAGGATGGGAAACGGGTTTTCAGCGGGGTGGTAGACGAGTTTTCCCTTCAGGAAGACAGCAACGGACGGCGTGTTACATTGATCGGCCGGGGGATGGCGGCGCTGCTGCTGGACAATGAAGCCGAGCCGGTCGATTACGGTGTGGCGACCTGGGCAGATATTCTGCGTCGTCATGTGACCCCCTACGGCATTGAGGCGGTGGGCACACCCCCACCGCCGGCCCAGGGGTTTTCCGTGGCTTACGGCAGCAGCGAGTGGCAGGCAGTTTACCAGTTCGCCCGGTACTGGGGCGCAACGGTGCCTCGATTTGATCGGATGGGGCGGCTGCTTGTCGGGCCGTGGCAGGACGGCACAGCCGTCGTGCTGGATGACACCGCAGCCGTGGTTGCTATGCGTTGGAGAGAAAAACGCTACGGAGTGCTTTCCCACGTTATGGTGCGTGACAAAGCACGCCAGACGGTAGCATCGGTGGAGGATGCCGACTTTATCGCGCAAGGCGGCCAATGCCGCCGCTGGCACACTATGCCGGGCAGAAGCAGTTATCAGGCCATGCGTTATCAGGGGCAGTATCAGCTGGAACGATCCCGGGCGGATCGTTACCAGTTGGAGGTGACACTCCCCACGGCGTTGTTTGCCTTTCCGGGAGAGCTGGTGCAAGTCAAGCGCACCGGGTGGGGCTGCAATGGGCTGTATCGGGTGGCACAGGCCATGACTGGGGAACGAGCCGACGGCGCTTACACCACCTTGCTGCTGGCCCTGCCCGAAGCGGTCGGTTAGGAGGAAGATTATGTGGTTATCGCAACAGCGCCGGGATCTGACCCGGCGTGAAAATACCGTGGAAACCGGGCCGGTCACGCTGAGCGGTGATCCGGCCGGCGTCTATCTGTCCGGGGAGCGCCGAAGCGTTTCGGTGTACAGCCCCGGCGGATATCAATGGGCCCCTGCACCGGGGCAGGAGGTTCTGGTGCTCAAGGCCGGTGCGGATGGAGAGTCGCCCTGTACCGTTGGCGCGCGGCAGAAAGACACCCCGCAGCCGGGTGAGGTACGCCTGTCCAGCGCAGACCAAAGAGTGCAGATACATCTGACCCAAAACGGCAGGCTGGAATTACGAGGTTCGTTGATTATCAACGGATTACAATTAACCGAGCTCATTCGACAGATCGTACAGTCGATATTGGGCGAACCGGATGACGAAGGAGGTATGACGCGCTGATATGAGTCAATTGCTTTTACGCAATGGCGACTATGTACCCGACGGCAAGGGTGGCTTTTGCCGTGCCACGGCTCAAGAGGAACTTTTACAGCGCATACTGTTGCGTTTGAGCGCCCGACGGGGCGGCTGTCCTTTTTTGCCCAAGTTTGGCAGCCGGCTGCATCTTCTGTTTCGCTCCAAACCCAGCCAGCGCGAGGCGTTGGCCCGAGCCTATGTTTCCGAAGCGTTGGCCGAAGAGTCGGAGCTGTCGGTCACCGGGGTAACGCTGGAACAGACCGCAGATGACCGAGGTAATCTGACCGTATCTCTGACTTGGAGGGGAGAGCCTCTAACTCTGACCGTGGAGGTATAAACCATGAAATCGATCGAAGAAATTTACCAGGAGATGCTGGCCAGTTTCGCCGCACGCGGTGGCGTGGAACCGGCAGAGGCCGGTGATCTGGCACTGCGGCTGTACGCGGTGGCCGCCCAGATCCACTCCCTGTTGCTGCAGGCCGACTGGACCCGGCGCCAATGCTTTCCCCACACGGCCGAGGGTGAACATTTGGATTTGCACGCTCAGATGCGTGCCCTGCAGCGGCGTGCCCCCACAAAGGCCGAGGGCGTACTGTGCTTTTCGGTGAACCGTGCCGCTGAGCAGGATCTGACTATCCCGGCAGGAACCATCTGCATGACGGCCGGGATGGTGCGTTTTGAAACGGTGGAGGCAGGCACGCTGCGTGCCGGTACTCTTTCGGTCCACGTACCCACGCGGGCATGGGAGCCGGGCACGGCGGGTAACGTGCCCGCCGGCACGGTGACCATCATGACGGTGGCACCCATTGGCGTGGCCGCGTGCACCAATCCCGATGCCTTTTCCGGCGGCGTGGATGCCGAAGATGACGAGAGTTTGCGTAAGCGTATTCTGGACAGCTACAAGCGCTTGCCCAACGGCGCCAATGCTGCGTTCTATCAGCAGGGTGCGCTGTCCTTTGAACAAGTGGCCGCCGCCACCGTGCTGCCCCGCCAGCGCGGCATCGGCACGGTGGATGTAGTGGTCGCCTCTCACAGCGGCATCCCGGACGAGGAATTGCTGGAGCAGATAAGGGACTATTTTGAACAACGCCGGGAGATCGCGGTGGATGTGGGCGTGCTGGCGCCGACAACGGAACCCGTAACGGTTTCGGTGGCCATCGCGGCGGCCGACGGATATGAACCGACCACGGTGACGGCCGCGGTGGAACAAGCACTGCGCGGTTATTTTGATGGCCGACTGCTCAGCCGGGGGCTTTTGCGCGCCCAGCTGGGGCACGTGATTTTCGGCATTGAGGGCGTGGAAAATTATCAAGTACTTGCCCCAGCCCATGACATTGCACCCGTGCAGGGCGAGCTTCCCGTTTTGGGTGAATTGGCGGTGAACACCCTTTGAGCTGCGCCGAATATCTGAAAGAGTTTCTGCGCCCGTTGGGCGTATATAATTTGGACGCAGGCACATTCAACGCACAGGAGCTGGACAGCATCGGCGCTGCGCTGGACGACTGCATGGAGCAGTTGGATCGGCTTTGCCGGGAGATGCTGGTTTTGACGGCCCAGGAGGAGGGGCTGGATCAAGTGGCCTCCCTGCTCTCCCTGCGACCGGTAACCACCAGCACGACACGCCGTCAAGCCGCTCTGGCCGCCCTGCTGCGCATCGGCGGCGACAGCTTTACCATAGCCGCCATCAACGACAATCTGGCCGGGTGCGGATTGAATGCCATCGCCAGCGAGACTGACCGCCCTGATATCGTGGAAGTGCGCTTCCCCGAGGTGCCCGGCATCCCCGACGGCTTTGCAGCCATGAGCAAAATCATCGAGCAGATCATTCCCTGCCATCTGCAGATCGAGTATGTATATTGGTACATCACCTGGCTCATTCTGGAGAGCAAGTTTTCCTCCTGGCGTGAGCTGGAGGCCGTTGAACTAACGTGGGAGGGCTTAGAAAAGCTGGTACTCTAAGTCCATTCAATCATCCAAAAATTAAGGCAGATCGGTTGTCCACAAGGGATTTGACCGATCTGCCTTACTATTTATCCCGTAGGCATTTCCGTTATAGGAAGGGCCGAATATCCACCGCAAGCTGCGCTTCCAAATGGATCAGCCGCTTGGTGATATCCTTGGACACCTCGCTGGCTGCGGCATACTGGTTCAGGTATCGGTTGAGCGATTTGACCCCCATGTTGCAGCCGTCGGTCATGAGATCGGCAACCGTTTGATCCGATTCGTCCATGCCCAGCTTGAGGTTGGTTTTCATCCAGGACATACTTTTGGCCATGGGATTGGGGTCCTTCCCATCGTCCTGATATTGCTGCAAAAGGCCTTGCACCTCAAGCTGTAACGATTCATGTTCTTTCTTGCACTTGGTCAAAAGATTCTGGAAGGTTTCGCTGTGCACATGGTCCAGAACATCGTCAATGCTGGTCACGCCCATCTTGATCCCGGCATCGCATTCGCGCAGCAGTTTTATGGTATCCGCTTCTATCAAAGTAATACAACTCCTTTCGGTCGATAGGCATAGTATGCCCCAAAACCGCGGCATTTACGGCATCCGTAATTGTATGGTACAATGGTAGTATGATGCACATACTATCGGTAGCACAACGCAAAGGAGAACGCTTATGAGTCAAGAACAACTGCATGGAATTTTCCAAGGCTCGGGGCGAGGATATGGCTTTTTTACGCCGGAGGGCGGCGGTGAGGATTACTTTGTTCCGCCACGCCGAGAGGGCGGAGCGTGGGATGGAGACCGGGTAATTCTGCACCCCACACCGGAGCAGGATGCCGACGGCCACCGCAAGGTAGGCACGGTGAAGTCCATTGTGGAGCGGGTCAACCGCACCGTTGTGGGCGTCATTCAAAAGCAGGGCCGGGATGTCTGGCTGGTTCCCGACAACCGCAAGCTGCCCGAAGGGATTCGGGTATTGGGCAAAGCGCATCGAATGGCAAGCGGCGAGAAAGCGGCCGTGGAAATCATCAGTTTTGGTGGGCGGGGCGATGTGCCCACGGGCCGACTGGTGGAGACCTTTGGCCGTGCCGGGAGCCGTCAGGCTGCCGTGGACGCCACCCTGTATCAATACGACATTGACCCGATCTTTCCCTACGATGTGGAAAAGCAGGCCGAGCAAACTCCGCAAGAGGTGCCTGCCTGCGCTCTGGCCGGGCGGCTTGATCTGCGTGAGCAGCTTATTATAACCATTGACGGCGCATCGGCCAAAGATCTGGATGATGCCGTTTCCTTAACACGGGACGAGCAGCACCGCTGGGTGCTGGGGGTACACATTGCCGATGTCAGTCACTATGTCCCGGCGGACTCGCCGCTGGATCGAGAGGCATGGGAGCGCGGCACGTCGGTTTACTTCGCTGACCGGGTCATCCCCATGCTCCCCCCTGCCCTGTCCAACGGGATCTGCTCGCTGCATCCCGGGGTAGATCGGCTGACGCTGTCCTGTATAATGACCTTGACCGACGAGGGCGAAGTGGTATCCCACCAGATCGCCAAAAGCATCATTCGTTCCACGCAGCGCATGACCTATGATGATTGTAATGCCTTGTTGGACAAGGCAAATCCCGAACTGGCACAGCAATATGAACACATTCTTCCCATGCTCAATGACATGGCCACGCTGGCCGCCAAGCTGGAGCGCAAGCGCCGGTTACGAGGTAGCTTGACCTTGCAGAGCAGCGAAGCGGTCATTCTCTGTGACGCGCAGGGCAGCCCGGTGGGGATGCACTTGCGGCAGCCGGGACGTTCCGAATCGCTGATCGAGGAATTCATGCTGTGCGCCAACGAAACGGTGGCCCGGCATCTGCATGAGCTGGGCAAGCCTGCGGTATATCGCATCCACGAAAAGCCCACCGGCGATAAGGCCGAGCGACTGCGCACCATGCTGGCCCCCTTTGGTCTGGATGTACGGCAGGCCGACCATTTCACGCTGCAAAAGGTACTGGACAGTGTCAAGGATAAGCCGGAGGCGCCCATCATCAACGCCATCCTGCTGCGCTCGCTGATGAAGGCCCGGTACGATGCCGAGAATTTGGGGCACTTCGGACTGGCCGCCTCCTATTACTGTCACTTTACCTCACCCATCCGCCGGTATCCCGATTTGATGGTGCATCGTATTCTGACGGCGCTGCTGGGAGAAACCTTGCACGGTCCCGTCGAAAAGAAGCTGGCTGCCGCCGCCCAGCAGGCGGCGGTGCAGTCCTCCCAGCGGGAGCTGGCCGCGCAGAACGCCGAACGGGAGATCGAGAAATTCTATATGGCCGAGTTTATGCTCTCCCATGTAGGTGAGGTCTTTCAAGGCACGGTATCCGGCGTGACACGATTTAGCATATTTGTCACGCTTCCCTTTGGTGTGGAGGGAGTAGTTCCGGCGGAGGATCTGCCCGATGACGACTATGTCCATGACGAGGCACGCATGACGCTGACCGGACGGCGCACCGGGGTGGTCTACTCCTTCGGTATGCCGCTGGAGGTGGTCTGCGTTTCGGCCGACCCGGGCAGCGGGCAAATCGCCTTTCGTCTAAACGGTATGGTCAAGCGCTCCCCTCAGCGCAGCCGTCCCACCGAATACAGCAAGCCCCCGAAACACAAACAAAAGCGCAGCTTCCATCCACCCAAGCGCGGAAAGGGAAAGCGGCGATAAAAAAAGTCGGCCCACCATTTGGTGGGCCGGCCCTTTTTATCGCCGCTTGCCTTTTCCGCGCTTGGGCGGGCGGAAGCCGCGCTTTTGTTTGTGTTTCGGGGGCTTGCCGGATTCGGTGGGACGGCTGCGATGGGGGGAGCGCTTGACCACACCGTTCA
>JAZSCJ010000021.1:0-2854 GCA_045602885.1 Oscillospiraceae bacterium | reverse complement strand
TGAAAAATCCTTCCTCTCCCAGCCATCGCAAAGGTTCTTCACGTCAATCCCTTCCTTTCAAAATACGGCTATGCAGTTTGTTCCTCTTTGCATTCATTTTATCACACACCATTCTTCTTCACAACAAAAAAAAGAGCGTGCTCCCCGCTATGGGGAACACGCTCTTGATTATCTACTTGCTACGCAGCCGTGCAGAAGAGAATTACATCTCCTTGATGGCAGCCTGAGCAGCGGCCAGGCGAGCGATCGGCACACGGAAGGGAGAGCAGGAAACGTAGGTCAGGCCGACATTGTGGCAGAACTCGACAGACATGGGGTCGCCGCCGTGCTCACCGCAGATGCCCAGCTTGATGTCGGGGCGGGTCTGACGGCCCAGGTCAGCAGCGATCTTGACGAGCTTGCCAACGCCGTTCTGGTCCAGACGTGCGAAGGGATCGTTCTCGTAGATCTTCTTCTCGTAGTAAGCGCCCAGGAACTTGCCGGCGTCGTCACGGGAGAAGCCGAAGGTCATCTGAGTCAGGTCGTTGGTGCCGAAGGAGAAGAATGCGGCTTCCTTGGCGATCTCGTCAGCGGTCAGAGCGGCACGGGGGATCTCGATCATGGTGCCCACCAGATACTCCATCTTCGAGCCGGCCGCGGCGATCAGCGCGTCGGCCGTCTGGGTGACTACCTTTTTGACAAAGAGCAGCTCCTTGGTTTCGCCCACCAGCGGGATCATGATCTCGGGCACCAGCTTCCAGTCGGGATGGCGCGCCTGCACCGCCAGCGCCGCCTTGATGACGGCGCGGGTCTGCATGGCGGCGATCTCGGGATAGGTGACCGTCAAACGGCAGCCGCGGTGGCCCATCATGGGATTAAACTCATGCAGGGAAGCGATGATGTTCTTGATGTCGGCCACGCTCTTGCCCATGGTATTGGCCAGCGCGGCAATGTCGGCCTCCTCGGTGGGCAGGAATTCGTGCAGCGGGGGATCCAGGAAGCGCACCGTCATGGGACGGTATTCCAGCGCCTCGTACATGGCTTCAAAATCGCTTTGCTGCATGGGCTCCAGCTTGGCCAGCGCCGCCTCACGCTGCTCCACGGTGTCGGCGCAGATCATTTCACGGATGGCCGGGATGCGGTCGGCCTCGAAGAACATATGCTCGGTGCGGCACAGACCAATGCCCTGCGCGCCGAACTTGACGGCCTGCAGCGTGTCACGGGGGTTATCGGCGTTGGTGCGCACCTTGAGCGCCCGGAACTCGTCGGCCCAGGCCATGATGCGTCCAAACTCGCCCACGATGGAGGCTTCCACCGTGGCGATGGCCTCGCCGTAGATATTGCCGGTGGAGCCGTCCAAACTCAGCCAGTCGCCCTGAGCGTAGGTCTTGCCGCCCAGCTCAAAGCGCTTGTTTTCTTCATCCATCTTGATGGCACCGCAGCCCGAAACGCAGCAGGTACCCATACCGCGGGCAACCACGGCGGCGTGGGAGGTCATGCCGCCACGCACCGTCAGAATGCCCTGTGCGGCCACCATGCCCTCGATATCCTCGGGGCTGGTTTCCAGACGAACCAGGATCACCGGGCCGGACTTGGCCTGCTCCTTGGCGTCCTCGGCCGTAAACACGATGCGGCCGCAGGCGGCACCGGGGGAAGCCGGCAGGGCGCTGCCGATGACGGTGGCCTTCTTGAGGGCGGCCGGGTCAAACTGGGGATGCAGCAGCGTATCCAGATTGCGCGGGTCGATCATGAGCACAGCCTGCTTGGGGTCGATCATGCCCTCGTCCACCAGATCGCAGGCGATTTTCAGCGCGGCGGCGGCGGTACGCTTTCCGTTGCGGGTCTGCAGCATATACAGCCGGCCCTCTTCCACGGTGAACTCCATGTCCTGCATATCCCGGTAATGGTTTTCCAGCGTGGCGCAGACCTGAACGAACTGCTCGTAGGCCTGGGGGAACTTGTTGGCCATCTCGCTGATGGGCATGGGGGTACGCACGCCGGCCACCACGTCCTCACCCTGAGCATTGGTCAAAAATTCGCCCATCAGAGCCTTTTCGCCCGTGGCGGGATTGCGGGTAAAGGCCACGCCGGTGCCGCAGTTGTCACCCATGTTGCCGTAGGCCATGGACTGAATGTTGACTGCCGTGCCCCAGGAGCCGGGGATATCGTTCATGCGGCGGTAGACGATGGCACGGGGATTGTTCCACGAGCGGAACACCGCCTTGACCGCGCCCATGAGCTGCTCGGTGGGGTCGCTGGGGAAGTCGCTGCCCACCTTGGCCTTGTACTCGGCCTTAAACTGCTCGGCCAGCTCCTTCAGATCGTCGGCCGTCAGCTCCACGTCCTGGGTGACACCGCGAGCCTGCTTCATTTCGTCAATGAGCTCTTCAAAGTATTTCTTGCCCACTTCCATGACCACGTCCGAGTACATCTGGATAAAACGGCGGTAGCAGTCATAGGCCCAGCGGGGGTTGCCCGACTTTTTGGCCAGCACCTGCACCACATTTTCGTTCAGACCCAGATTCAAGATGGTGTCCATCATGCCGGGCATGGAGGCACGCGCGCCGGAGCGCACCGAAACCAGCAGCGGGTTTTCGGCGTCGCCAAACTTTTTGCCCGTGATGGTCTCCATCTTGCCGATGTACTCCAAGATCTCGGCGCGGATCTCCTCGTTGATCACTTCGCCGTCCTCGTAATACTGGGTACAGGCCTGCGTTGTGATGGTAAAGCCCTGGGGAACGGGCAGACCGATGTTGGTCATCTCGGCCAGATTGGCGCCCTTGCCGCCCAACAGCTCACGCATGTCGGCATTGCCCTCGGAAAATAAGTACACATATTTTTTGGTTTGGTTCTTCACAGGCCTCGTTCCTTTCCT
>JAZSCJ010000020.1:0-11470 GCA_045602885.1 Oscillospiraceae bacterium | reverse complement strand
AACTCCTTGGCTCACAGAACGACATGGCTACGATCCGACTTACTCCCACCGGGACCTGCCCAAGAAGTACAACCAGTGGTGCAGTGTTCTGCGCTGGGAAAAGACCAGCCGTCCCTTCCTGCGCCACCGGGAGTTCCTGTGGCAGGAGGGCCATACCCTGCATGCGACTGCTGAGGAAGCCAAGGAGTTCACCGAGCGGATGCTGAATGTCTACGCTGACTTCTGTGAGAATGTGCTGGCGATGCCCGTTACCCGTGGTCAGAAGACCGACAAGGAGAAGTTCAACGGTGCCGAGGAGACCTACACCGTCGAGTGCATGATGCACGACAAGAAGGCCCTGCAGTCGGGTACCTCCCACTACTTTGGTGACGGCTTTGCCCGCGCGTTTGAGATCACCTACACCGGCAAGGACAATCAGCCCCACTATCCCCATCAGCCCAGCTGGGGCGTGTCCACCCGTATGATCGGCGGCCTGATCATGACCCACGGTGACAACAACGGTCTGGTGCTGCCTCCCCGTATTGCTCCCACTCAGGTCATCGTCATTCCCGTCGCTCAGCACAAGGAAGGCGTCATCGAGGCCAATACTGCCGTTATGGACCGCCTGAAGGCTGCCGGCTTCCGTGTCAAGATGGATGATTCCGACCACGCTCCCGGCTGGAAGTTTGCCGAGTACGAGATGAAGGGCGTGCCTCTGCGTCTGGTGCTGGGTCCCAAGGACATCGAGAAGAACCAGTGTGTGCTGGTGCGCCGCGACAACGGCGAAAAGACCTTTGTCAGCCTGGACGGCATTGAGCAGACCGTGGCACAGATGCTGGACAGCGTCCACGACGGTCTGTACGACAAGGCCAAACGCAATCTGGAGGACAACACCTACCCCTGCCTGAGCCTGGACGAGGTCAAGGAGAAGATGGCCCAGCGCGGCGGCTTTGCCAAGGCCATGTGGTGCGGCGATCTGGAGTGCGAGCTCAAGATGAAGGAAGAGGCCGGCGTTACCTCCCGGTGCATCCCCTTCGCCCAGGAGCAGCTCAGTGACACCTGCGCCTGCTGCGGCAAACCGGCCAAGCACATGGTTTACTGGGGCGTGGCCTACTAAACAACACAGCATCCAACGGCGTGGCCATAAGGCTACGCCGTTTTTTTGCAAAAAGCGTCGAAATCATCTTGTTTTGCCGTCGGGAAAGAGGTAAAATGAGGTAACCATCATTTTAGGGGAGGTTACCAACTATGGGAAAATTTGTTATTCGCAAGACCAACACCGGCATCAAGTTTGATCTGAAGGCCGGCAACGGCGAAGTGATCGCCACCTCTGAGGTTTACAGCTCGGAGAGTGCTTGCCGCAACGGCGTTGCCAGCGTGCAGAAGAATGCGCCCGTCGCCAATCTGGAGGACCAGACCGTAGAGGGCTACGCTGCCGAAAAGCACCCCAAGTTTGAGGTTTATACCGACAAGGGCGGCGAGTTCCGCTTCCGTCTGAAGGCCACCAACGGCGAGATCATCGCCGTCAGCGAGGGCTACACCTCCAAGGCCGGCTGCATGAACGGCATCGAGTCGGTGCGCAAGAACGCGGCCGACGCTACGGTTGTGGAAGAGTAAAATGCAAAAACCGGGTTTCCGCTTTACAGCGGAAACCCGGTTTTATTTTGCTTGTTGTGATGCGTGATTACAGGATCTTGGACAAAAACTCCTTGGTGCGCTCCTCCTGGGGATTGGCAAAGAAGGCATCGGGGGTGTTTTCTTCCACGATTTTGCCATCGGCCATAAAGATGACCCGGTCGCCTACCTCTTTGGCAAAGCCCATCTCGTGGGTGACCACCACCATGGTCATGCCGTCCCGGGCCAGCTCTTTCATGACCTCCAGCACCTCGCCTACCATTTCGGGGTCGAGGGCCGAGGTGGGCTCGTCAAAGAGCATAACCTCGGGGTCCATGCACAGCGCGCGCACAATGGCCACGCGCTGCTTCTGGCCGCCGGAGAGCTGGCTGGGATAGGCGTCGGCACGGTTGGCCAGACCGACACGCTCCAGCAGAGCCATGGCCTGCGCCTCGGCCTCCTGCTTGCTCTTTTTCAAAAGCTGCATGGGGGCCAGGGTCATGTTCTGCAAAATGGTCATGTGGGGGAACAGATTGAAATGCTGGAAGACCATGCCCATCTTTTGGCGGTGCAGATTGATGTTGGTCTTGGGATTGGTGATGTCGGTGCCCTTGAACAGAATCTGGCCGCCGGTGGGTTTTTCCAGCAGGTTCAGACAGCGCAGGAAAGTGGACTTGCCTGAGCCGGAGGGGCCGATGATGACGACTACCTCGCCGGCGTGGATGTCGGCGGTGATGCCGTCCAGAGCTTTGATCTTGTCGCCCTTAAAATACTTTTGTACCTGCTGGGCATGAATAATGACGTTATCGCTCACTGTTGCGCAGCCTCCTCTCCAGTTTTCCGATCAGGAAAGTGAAGAACATGACCAGGGCCAGATAAACGGCAGCCACGGCGATCAAGGGCAGAAAGGCCTCAAAGGTGCGCCCACGAATGATCTCGCCGCCCTTGGTCAAGTCCAGCACACCGGCATAGCCGGCCACCGAGGTTTCTTTGATCAGCACGATAAACTCGTTGGCCAGCGAGGGCAGAACAGTTTTGAAGGCCTGAGGCAAAACAATGTGGCGCATGGTCTGAACGTAGTTGAAGCCCAGACTGCGTCCGGCCTCAAACTGGCCGTTGTCAATGGACATGATGCCCGAGCGGATGATCTCGGCCACATAAGCACCCGAGTTGATACCAAAGACCAAGCAGGCTACCGTCACGTCGCCCAAAAACAGGAAGATGACGAACACACCCAGCAGCAGTTGCACCACCACGGGCGTGCCGCGGATGACGGTCAGATAGACCTTGCACAGCCAGTTGAGCGCGCCCAGCACGGCC
The DNA here is from genome assembly GCA_045602885.1 of Oscillospiraceae bacterium. Lineage (GTDB taxonomy): Bacteria > Bacillota > Clostridia > Oscillospirales > Oscillospiraceae > JAJPXI01. Next base: position 8,557 of record JAZSCJ010000020.1, on the reverse strand, counting down.
TTACCCACACCGGGGCGCATATCGTCCCGGTTTTTGTCGTAGCTGGAGCGGATGATGGCCACCACCACGCCCAGCACTACGCCGATCAGCAGAGCGAACAGGGTGATCAGCAGGGTGTTGCCCAGGCCGCGTACCAGATAGCGCCAGCGGTGATCCTCGATGAAACAGCGGTAAAAGGTGTCCTGAAAATCAGCCCACCATATCCGGAATCCATACATTTGGGTTCCTCCTTACGGTGTTTTTATGTAGAGGGGGAAAAACCGGGGGCGGCGGGCCGCTCCCGGTTTTTGTGAAAGAATTAGCCGTTGTTGGTGGCAACGTAGGACTTGGCGGGCTCCTGGTCGATGACCACGGCGTTGACCTTGCCGGTCAGCAGAGCCTGAACGGCTTCGTTGCCGGTCTTGTAGCGGACGATGTTCTCCTCGCCCACACCGCCGTCCTCATAAGAGGAGGACATGTAGATATCGCCGGTGGTGTCCTGCTGCACGCCCACCTTGTAGTTCTTCTCGGGGTTGAGCAGATCGTCCACGGTAGCGATCTCGCTGCCCTCGGTGACGATGACCACCTGCACGCCGGTGGCGTAAGTGGTGGAGAAGTTGATGCTCTTCAGACGGTCTTCGGTCACGGTCATACCGGCCATGCCCATGTCATACTTGCCGGTCTGAACGCCGCCGATGATGGAACCAAACTCGGTGTCCTCGATGACCAGCTTCATGTCCAGCTCGTCAGCAATGGCGGCAGCCATCTCGGCGTCGATGCCCACGATGGTGTCGTTCTCATAGAACTCATAGGGGGGGAAGAAAGCGTTGGTAGCCATGACCAGCTCTTCCTTGCCCTCGGCGTTGGCCTGGAAGGTCAGACCGTGATCCACGCCCGAGATGTACTTGTCCACGATCTTCTGGGCGGTGCCGTTGGCGGTGATGGTGGCCAGGGCGTTGTTGACCTTTTCCAGCAGGTCGGTGTTCTCCTTGGCGATGCAGATGGCGTAATCCTCCACGGCATACTCGGTGTCCAGGATCTTCAGCATGGTCTTGCCGCCGGCGTTTTCGTTGCCGGCGTTTTCGCTGCCGGCGTCGCCGCCGCAACCGGCCAGCAGGCACAGGGACATGGCACAAGCCAGGGCCAAAGCAAGCAGTTTCTTCATAACTCATACACTCCTAATTATCTAAATTTTTTGAAAATGAAGACGAATACGAATAATTTTACACCAAACTGCCGCCGTTTGCAATAAATATTTGTGCATTTTCGGGGTCGAGAGCAAGGAATTGGGAGTATGGTAGAGAAAAAACATCCCAATTCGGAAGATGTGTTTCACTTTTAACAAACTGCAGGGCGTGCATACGGAAATGGTTGCCTTTTTGCTTTAATGTGATATAATAGTTCTGTATAATCAAGGTAAAATGGCGGTTTATGGCGTTTGCCATATCTGCCCAGACCCGGCACACGATCTCAATTACCCTCGCTTGTATTGCTACCACTCCACTCCTTGAAGGGGGCGCATGACATGCGTACAAAGGGATACGGTTCGTACCACGGCCGCTCTCGGTTCAAACGATTTCTGAAAACGCTTGCAATCGTCCTGCTGATTCTGATCGTGTTGGGCGTGGCCCTGGCGGTCTATCTGCAGCGGTTTTTGGTCATCTCCCATGACGGGGTTCGGCTGGAGATTCCTTTTTTCCAGCGGGAAGAACAGCCCGGTCAAACGCAAGACCCGGCTCTGCCGCCCGTGGTCACGCCGGAACCTCCGTTGGAGATTGTTACACCCGAACCTCCGCCGGAACCCCGGGCACTGCACCCGGTAGCGCTGCCCGAAGCGGCGCTGTATGACGGCACGGCGGTGGAACAGATTCAGGGGGCGGGCGGCGACTGCGCGCTGTTTGATATGAAGACCAACAGCGGCCGGCTGGCATACTCCACGCAGTTGGAGCTGGCCGTGCAGGCCAATCTGACGGTGGAAAGCCCGGCCATCAACGCGGCGGCCAAGGCGCTCAATGCCACCGAAGGGCTTTACACGGTGGCCCGGGTCTCCTGCTTTAAGGATCACGATACCAGCAACGTCAACCGGGCCTTGTGCGTTACCACCAACAGCGGATATCGCTGGACCGACCCGGAGGGGATTCGCTGGATCTCCCCCACCAACCCCACGGTGCGGGACTATCTGACCCAGATCTGTGTGGAACTGGCCGAGTTGGGCTTTGACGAGATTTTGCTGGACAACGCCGGATATCCCAACCAGGGCAACCTTCATTATATCAAAAAGGGCGCAGCCTATGACGCTGCGCAGTTCTCCACCGTGATCGACGGGTTCTATGCCCAGGTGGCGGATGCGCTGGCAGGGTATGACGTTAAGTTGTCCGTGGTCACCACGGCGGAAGCCATGGCCGGAATGGACAGTCTGACCGGTCAGACCCCGGAAAATCTGGCCCGGGCAGATCGGCTCTGGCTGGTGGATGAAACGGGGGCGCTTGCGCCCACCGAGATGACGCTGTCGACCGATGTGACGCCTCCTGCGGAGGAAAACGGTTAAACAGGCAGTAAACCGAGCGAATTGTTGCAATTCCAAAAGTTCATCAAGCTTTTGTTGTGAAATAACCAAATGTTTGAGACCGAGAAAGAGGGTGAAATTATGTCGTTGGAAGCCATCAAGCAGGTTACGCAGGCGGAGGCCGCAACCAAGCAGCGTAAGGCGGATGCCGCCGCTGCTGCCAAGAAACTGGTCGCCGATGCCGAGCGTGCCGGAGCGGACGCACTGCAAAATGCCCGTGCCCAGGCCGAAACCCAGTCCAAGCAGCTGATGAGTCAGGCCGAGGCAAATGCGGCCAAGCGTGCCGCCGAAATCGCGGCAAAGGCAGAAACCGAATGCGCCGCGCTTCGCGCCGGTGCCGAAGGCAAGCTGGAAGAGGCCGCAGCCTTGATCGTCAGAAGGGTCGTGAGTAGCTGAAATGTCTATTGTAAAAATGAAGCGGCTGCGGATGATCGCTCTGGCCAGTGAACGGGAGCAACTGCTCTCCCGACTTCTTCATGTGGGCTGTGTCGAACTTTCCGAACCCGAAGTGGAGCTGACCGATCCCGAGTGGACCGGATTGCTCCATCGGAGTGAAAGCGACTTGTCCGATGTGAAGCAGGAGCTGGCACAGGTGAATTCCGCACTGCAAACGCTCAACAAGTACGCCCCTGCCAAGGGGGGTATGTTCCGGAAACGGGACACCGTCACGGAGGAGGCCTTCCTCTGTAACGAAACGCTGAAACAGGCGCTGGCCAAGGCCGATGAGATCAACCGCCGGGAGCGGGACGTGGTCGCTCTGCAAAATCAAGAGACCCGTCTGAATGCCCGGAAAATGGCTTTGACGCCCTGGGCACCGCTGGATGTGGAGCTGGATATCCGTTCCACCGCCAATGTCAAGATTTCCTTTGCCGCCTGCCCTGCCGGGGTGGATATGGGTGCGCTGATGGCCGATTTGGCGCAAGAGGCACCTGCGGCGCAGGTCATTGAGGCATCCACTGATAAGGAGCAGCACTATTTCCTGTGGCTGTGCCACGTGAAGGAAGAAGAGGCCGCTCTGGCTGCGCTCAAGCCCTACGGAGTTTCTCCCGCCGGGCTGAAGGATGCGGTGGGCACCGCGGCGGAAAACATCGTTAAGGTGGATGCCGAGCTGGCCGAGCTGGCTGAGCGCCGGGCCGCACTGGAAGAAGAGATCGCCGCCATGGCCGACTGCCGTGACGCACTTTCGGTGGCGGTTGACCGGCTGCACCAGGAGGTGGCCAAGCAGGAGTGCGCACAGCGCGCCCTGACCGACGACACCATCATCTTCTACACCGGCTGGGTCACGGTGCCCGGTCTGGCTGCCGCCGAAGAGGAGCTGGGCAAGTTTACCTGCGCCTGGCAGACTGAGGATCCCACCGAGGAGGAATATCCCGAGGTGCCCATCCAGTTGAAGAACAACTGGTTTACCCGTCCGTTGAACATGGTCACCGAGATGTATTCGCTGCCTGCCTACAACGGCATTGACCCCAACCCGGTCATGGCACCCTTCTTCATCTTCTTCTACGGCTTCATGATGGCCGACATGGGTTACGGCCTGCTGATGATGCTGGCCTCTCTGTTCATCATGAAAAAGTCCAAGCCCAATGGCCCCACCATGCGGCACATGGTTCCGCTGCTGGGATTGTGCGGTGTGGCGACCTTTATCATGGGTGCGCTGACCGGCGGCTTCTTTGGCGATCTGCTGCCCCAGTTGGTCATGATGATCAACCCTGACACCACCTTCACCGCCCTGCCGGCGCTGTTCTCCCCTCTGGATGACGCTCTGGCTGTACTGATCGGCTCGCTGGTCATCGGCGTGGTGCAGATCTTTGTGGGTATGGGTGTGAGCATGTACAAGCAGATCAAGCGCGGCGAGATCATGGCCGCCCTGTGCAACGAAGGCGCATGGTATGCCGTGTTCATTCTGTTCGCCGTGGGCATCCTGACCGGTCAGCTTGGCATCTGCGGTATCATCATCGGTGTGATCTTGGTGCTGACCCAGGGCTACGGCAAGAAGGGTATTCTGGGCAAGCTGATGGGTATTGGCGGCTCGCTGTATAACAACATTACCGGTTATTTCAGCGATATCCTGTCTTACTCCCGTCTGATGGCTTTGATGCTGGCCGGTGCCGTTATCGCGCAGGTGTTCAACACGCTGGGCGGTATCACGGGCAACGTGATCACGTTCTTTATCATCGCCATGATCGGCAACGCATTGAACTTTGCATTGAACCTGCTGGGCTGCTACGTCCACGACATGCGACTGCAGTGTCTGGAGTACTTCGGCCGGTTTTATGAGGACGGCGGAAAGCCGTTCCGCCCCCTGGCACTCAATACGCAATATGTAGACATCATTAAAGAGTAAAAAATAGGAGGAAACAATTATGTTCTTGGAAAACATTGGTGGTCTCGCCATCGCTCTGCTGGGCTCCGGTCTGGCTGTTGCTCTGTCCTGCATCGGTTCCGCAAAGGGTACCGGTATTGCCGGTGAAGCCGGTACCGGCCTGCTGACCGAAGATCCCAGCAAGTCCGGTAAGGTCATGGTTCTGCAGCTGCTGCCCGGTACCCAGGGTCTGTACGGCCTGGTGGTCTGGTTCTTCGCTCTGATCCGTATGGGTATGATGAGCGGCTCGGCTGCCGATCTGACTCTGGTTGCCGGCTTCCAGTACTTCTTCGCTTGCCTGCCCATGGCTTTGGGCGGTCTGCTGTCCGCCATTGCCCAGGGCCGCGTGGCTGCCGGCTCCATCAACATTCTGGCCAAGAAGCCCGACGACTGGTCCAAGGGTCTGATCCTGTGCGGTATCGTCGAGTTCTACGCCATCCTTTCTCTGCTGGCTTCCATGCTGATGCTGCTGTGGATCTGATCCACCCGGCACGGATTGGAAAGGCGGAAATTGTATGAACGGAATCGAAAAAATCATCCAGCAGATCGAAGCCGACGCCAAGGCGGAAAACGATCAGATCCTGCAAGCGGCGCAGGCCCAGGCGGATGCCATTGCGGCCGATTACGCCAAGCAGGCTGAAAAGATCGCAGCCGAAGGCGCTGCCCGCGGTCAGGCTGCTGCCACCCAGCGGGAGGAGCGCCTGGCATCCATGGCCGAGATGGAGGGACGCAAGGCCCTTCTGGCGGTCAAGCAGGACATGATCGGCAAGGCATTCGATCTGGCCGTGGAAAAGCTCTGCGCTCTGTCCGAGGACGAGTACATCGAGCTTCTGGCCAAACTGGCCGCCAAGGCTTCTACCACCGGCAAGGAGCAGGTCATCCTCTCTGAGGCTGACCGCGCCCGTGTGGGTGAGAAGGTGGTCAACAGCGCATCCGCTTTGATCGCAGGCACCGGAATGCTGACCCTGTCCGAGCGGACGGCCCCCATCCGGGGCGGTCTGATTCTGGCCGACGGTGCTGTAGAGATCAACTGCTCCTTTGAGGCGCTGATCAATCAGAACCAGAACCAGATGGCCGGCGAGGTGGCCAAAGTGCTTTTTGAGTAAAGGGGGGATCACCCTTGGCAAAAATCAAAGATACCGATTATCTCGGTCTTTCGACCCGTGTGCACGCCATGGAGGTCTCCCTCCTGTCCCGGGAACGGATGGAGCGGATGCTGGAAGCCCGCAGCAATGAAGAGGCGGTCAAGGTCCTAAGCGAGTGCGGCTATGCCGAACTGAACCAGGTCACCCCCGATTCGGTGGAGCAAATGCTGACCGATCGCCGCTCTGCCCTGCTGCATGAGCTGGAAGGCGCCCTGCCCGACCCCCGCTTCCTGGACGTGTTCAAGGTCAAGTACGATTATCACAATTTGAAAACGCTGCTCAAGGCCGAAGCGATGGAGCAGGATGCAAGCAACCTGCTGTCCGATGCCGGCCGTGTGGATGCCGGCACCATGCGTGACTGGCTCAACGGCGGCTCCGGAAGTCTGCCCAAGGCAGTGGAGCAGGCCGCCCGGGACGCCCGGGAGGTGCTGCACACCACCGGCGATCCCCAGCGACTGGACTTTGCGCTGGATCGTGCCTACTTTGCCGAAATGGCAAAGTTGGCGGCCGATACCGGCAGCGGATATCTGAAGGGCTATGTGGACATTCTGGTAGACGCGGCCAATCTGCGCTGCCTGGTGCGCTCGCTGCGCATGGGCAAGAGTGCCGACTTTTTGAAGGGCGTGCTCTTCCCTGGCGGTACGGTGGGCCATTCCGGCATTCTGTCGGTGGCGCTCAACAGCGGAAGTGGTCTGCAGGAGCTGTACGGCACCTCGGCACTGGCCGTGGCCGGTGAATACGGTGCTGCTGCCGCACAGGGCGGCGACCTGACCAGCTTTGAAAAGGCCTGCGACGACGCCGTGACCCACTATCTGGCCGGCGCCAAGTATGTGCCCTTTGGCGAAGCCCCTGTCATCGGCTATCTGGCCGCGGTGGACAGCGAGCTGACCAATCTTCGGATCATCCTGTCGGGCCGCATGGCCGGTCTGAGTGCGGATATCATCCGGGAAAGGCTGCGTGAACCCTATGTATAAGATTGCTGTATTGGGTGACCGTGACAGCGTTCTGGGCTTTAAGGCTCTGGGCCTGGATGTGTTCCCCGCCGAGACCGTGGACCAGGCCAAGGACACGCTCAACCAGCTGGCTAAAGAGGCGTATGCCGTCATCTATCTGACCGAGCAGTACGCCCAGTATATGGACGCAGAGCTGGAGCGATACAAGACCCGGTTGACCCCGGCCATCATTCTGATTCCCGGCAAGGAAGGCTCGCTGGGCATCGGTATGGCCAACGTGAAAAAGTCCGTCGAGCGCGCGGTCGGCGCCGACATTCTATAGCGACCAAGCCGTCGTGAGCAGCGCGGATGGACCGGAGCGAGGGCGAGCGGCGGGGTGTATAGCGCCCCAAAGACCAGCCCGAGACGGAGGGAAGCCGCGCGTCGCGAACAGGCGAGGCGTGAATGTGAACAAAATGCAATTTTTGAATTTAACCTGAAAGAAGGTAGATACCTTGAGCGGAAAAATCGTTAAGGTTTCCGGCCCGCTGGTGGTTGCCACCGGCCTTGCCGATGCCAATATGTCTGACGTGGTCCGCGTAGGCGAGGAGCGTCTGATCGGTGAGATTCTGAACATGACCGGCGACTCGGCCTCCATCCAGGTCTACGAAGAGACCTCCGGCCTGGGCCCCGGCGCCACCGTGGTTACCACCGGTGTGCCCCTGTCCGTGGAACTGGGCCCCGGCATCATTGAGAATATCTACGACGGTATTCAGCGTCCTCTGGAAGAGATCATGAAGAAGTCCAACAGCAACAACCTGCCCCGTGGCGTGGAAGTGCCTGCTCTGGACCGTGACAAGAAGTGGGAGTTCACCGCCACCGTCAACGTGGGCGACAAGGTCACCGGCGGCGACGTCATCGGTACCGTCCCCGAGACCAGCGTGGTGCTGCACAAGATCATGATCCCCCCCAAGATGAGCGGTACCATTGAGTCCATTCAGTCCGGCAGCTACACCGTCACCGACACCGTGGCGGTTCTGGTGGACGACAAGGGCGAGAAGCACGAGCTGACCATGATGCAGAAGTGGCCGGTGCGTGTGGGCCGTCCCTACAAGCATAAGTATCCCCCCAAGACCCCCCTGCTGTCCGGTCAGCGTATCGTGGACGCTCTGTTCCCCGTTGCCAAGGGCGGTACCGCCGCCATCCCCGGCCCCTTCGGCTCGGGTAAGACGGTCATGCAGCACGCTCTGGCCAAGTGGTCCGACGTGGACATCGTGGTCTACATCGGCTGCGGCGAGCGTGGTAACGAGATGACCGACGTTCTGCGTGAGTTCCCCGAACTGGTGGACCCCCGCACCGGCGAGTCGCTGATGAAGCGTACCGTGCTGATCGCCAACACCTCCGATATGCCCGTGGCCGCCCGTGAGGCATCCATCTACACCGGTATCACCATCGCCGAGTACTTCCGCGACATGGGCTACGATGTGGCCGTTATCGCCGACTCCACCTCCCGCTGGGCCGAGGCTCTGCGTGAGATGTCCGGCCGTCTGGAAGAGATGCCCGGCGAAGAAGG
>JAZSCJ010000019.1:0-5917 GCA_045602885.1 Oscillospiraceae bacterium | reverse complement strand
CGCTTGGCCTCCGACTTCATCCGCAATGCGGATGGGCGCTTTGTTTTGCAAATCAAACTCCGGTTTTCTCAATGTGTTCCTTGATTTTTTGGAAGGTCTCCTCGCTCAGATCGTGCTCCACCTTGCAGGCATCGGCCGCCGCCACTTCGGGATCCACGCCCAGACGAACGAAAAAGTCAGTCAACAGCTGATGGCGCTCATAGATCCGCCGGGCGATCTCCTCGCCACCGGGCAGCAGCGTAATCGAGCCGTCCGGGTCCACTTGAATGTATCCGCTCTCACGCAGTTTTTTCATGGCCACGCTGACGCTGGGCTTGGAGTAATTGAGCTCATTGGCAATGTCAATGGAACGCACGGTACCCGAACGCAGATGCAAACTGAGAATGGCCTCCAAATAATCTTCTGCGGATGCGTAGACCTTCACCGTGCCGTCCCCCTTTGCAGCAGGGTCTGTTCCACCTGCTCCAACTGGGCCGGGGTGTTGACACCCAGCATCTCCTCGGGCGTACAGGTATCGCACACGCCCACCTTTCCGCCGTGGGCCAGCAGCCAGGCCGGCACATCGGTCAGATAATATTCGCCCTGGGCATTGTCGCAGCGCAGGTGCCCCAGCGCCTCAAACAGTTCGGGCGCACGGAACAGATACACTCCGGCGTTGAGCTCCCGTACCGCCTTTTCCTCGGCGGTACAGTCCTTATCCTCCACAATGCGGGCAAAGCTGCCGTCTACGGCACGAATGACACGGCCATAGGGCAACTCCTGCTCGGAGCGACCGGAAAGCAGGGTACACACGTTGCCCTGCTCCTGATGGACACGGCACAGGGATTCGTAGGTTTGCTTCTTCATCAACGGCATATCGCCGCAGCACACCAGCACACTGCCGGTAAAACCCTCCAGCTCGGGCGCGGCGCACTGCACGGCATGGCCGGTGCCCAACTGCTCGGCCTGCACAGCGCAAGGGTAGTCGGGATAGGCCGCTTCCACATCCTCCCGGCGGTAACCGACCACCAGAACAATGTCCTGCTTGGGCAGGAAGGACAGGGCATCCAGCACATAAGCCAACAGAGGCCGGCCGGCCGCCTGACGCATAACTTTGGGCAAGGTCACACCTTCGGTTTGCAGGCGGGTCCCCTTGCCGGCCGCCAAAACAACTGCTTTGATCTGCATTGCAATTCCTCTTTTCCCTGGTTAAAAATCGTTACAGCTCGGTTTCTACCGCCAGACGCAGGTTGTATCGGTCCCGAACCAGCTGGGGCAGCACGCGGCTCAACACCGCCGCGCCGTTTTCTGTCGTAGTAAATTCAATGCGCACCTCATATCGGTAGCGCTGCACATCGGCCAGAATGGTGTTGGCAAATTGATTGGTGTTTTTCTCTCCCGTTGCCCCGTCCACATTGCCGTCCCACCACAGCAGTCCGGTATCCTTTTCCTGTTCGGCACCACCCATATCGGTTCGTTGGGGTGCCCACACGATGGGGGTGTTTATATGTGCGATCCGGGCCAACAAACGATTGCCCCGGGCGGCCTGCTGTACGGCCTGCTCCTGTGTCGTGCCGGAGACCAAAAGGCCCACGCCATGTCCGTGGCACAGCACGCGGCGCACCGCCTCGTCATACTGCGCCAGATCATCGGCCGGGAAGAAAAACAGCGCCTTGGCCTGGTATTGCCGCAATTGCTGCAGCACACTGTCCAGTCCGCCGATCTGATCGGCGCGGAAGGCCAGATAGGTGCGCACACCGCTTCGGTCGGTATCCACGCCACCCATGCCCGGGTTGGTCGAGGGCTGCTGTGCGGAACCGCCGCCCTGCGCCTTATATGCCTGCAACCGGTCTTCCATCATGAGCTGCGCCAGACTGACAAAAGTGTTGTCATCCAAAACGTATGCACTGTTGCGAATGCGAACCAGCGGCCCGTAGGTGGTGTTGCGGTTGAAGTAAGTCAGGCCAAACCGCTCGCAGATAAAACGGACCGGGACATAGACACGGCCATTTCGGGTGACCGCGCGGGCTGAGAGCACCGTTCCGTTTCGGTCGGTGCAAACACCGGTGGAAAGGTCAAAGGAAATCACTTCGTCCCGGCTGTAGATCAGCAACGTGTTGCGCAGGGTGTTATGGATGGGATAGATACCCAACTGCAATCCGGTGGCATTGCCGTCCAGAACGGTGTAGGGCATATAATACTGCCCGTTGGACTGGATGGGGATGAACTGATCCTGCAAAAGCAGCAGGTTATCGTTGACCGCCATAAAGCAGGGATCATTGGCCGCATGGGCAGGCCCGGGAGCCGATATCAGCCCAAAGCAGAGCACCAGCGCACAAAGCGCAGCGAAAACTCGCTTTTTCACGGCGATCCCCCCTTTCTTTTTGGCGTGGTATGCGGTATGATAAGTTAATCGGGTCAATCTGCCGTTTCCCATACGGCAAACGGCTCATCTCATATTATAGCATATTCCCATCGGTTGTGCAATTGCAAGCAACCGTCCAAACCGAGAAAACAGGAAATGAGGAACACACAATGGACTATATGAAGCAATCCCTCCTGCTGCACGCCCAGTGGAAAGGCAAACTGGAGACCATTCCCAAAATGCAGGTCAACGACCGGGACGCCCTTTCGCTGGCCTACACGCCGGGCGTAGCCGCCCCCTGCCTTGAGATCCAGAAGGATCCGACCAAGTCCTACGAGCTGACCGGACGGTGCAACACCGTGGCCGTCATCACCGACGGCACCGCCGTTCTGGGGCTGGGCGACATCGGCCCGGAGGCCGGTATGCCCGTCATGGAGGGCAAGTGCGTCCTGTTCAAGTCCTTCGGCGGTGTAGACGCCATCCCCCTGTGCCTGCGCACCAAGGATGTGGATGAATTTGTCCACGCCGTGGCCCTTCTGGCCGGTTCCTTTGGCGGCATCAATCTGGAGGACATTTCTGCCCCACGCTGCTTTGAGATCGAGCGTCGGCTCAAGCAGATTTGCGACATTCCCGTCTTTCACGACGACCAACACGGCACAGCCATCATCGTAGCCGCCGCCGTAACCAATGCCCTTAAGGTCACCGGCAAAAAGTTGGAGAATCTCAAGGCGGTCTTTTCGGGCGCCGGCGCGGCCGGTACCGCTATTTTCAAACTGCTGCACTCCATGGGCCTGCGCAACGCCATCATCTGCGACCGCAAGGGCGCCATCTATGCCGACCGGCCCGATCTGCAGAACAACCCGGCCAAGCAGGAGCTGGCCGCCATGACCAACCCCGAGCAGCTGCAGGGTTCGCTGTCCGAGGTCATTCGGGGTGCTGATCTCTTTATCGGCGTGTCTGCCCCCGGCGAGGTGACACAAGACATGGTGCGCTCCATGGCCAAGGACCCCATCCTCTTCCCCATGGCCAACCCCGTCCCCGAGATTATGCCCGATCTGGCCAAGGCCGCCGGCGCGGCCGTAGTGGGTACCGGCCGCAGCGACTTCCCCAACCAGATCAACAACGTCATGGCCTTCCCCGGCGTGTTCCGGGGCGCTTTGGACGTACGGGCCAGCGACATCAACGAGGAAATGAAGCTGGCCGCCGCACGGGCGCTGGCCGGTCTGGTCAGCGACGAGGAGCTGAGCGCCGACTATATCATCCCGGCCGCCTTTGACCCCCGGGTCGCCCCCACCGTGGCCGCCGCCGTGGCACAGGCCGCGCGGGACACCGGCGTGGCAAGAATTTAAAAGGCAACGGCCAGCCGAACCCCGTTGCCTTAAGTAACGCACCAACCGGGTGCGCCGCAACAAAAACTGCGGCGCACCCGGTTTTCTTTTTTACACCCCGGCAAAGAGCATCTGCAATAAGCGCGTAAAAATGCCGCCCACCGTCAGGCGCTTGACCTCACACCCGGCCACCAGATCGATGACCTGCCGCTCCACGCCGTCCACGCACACGCTCATGCTGCCCAGCCGCTGCCCCTGCTCCACCGGCGCTTCCACATTCTCTGCCAGTGTCAGATGGGTGGTCACCTTGTCCCAATCGGCCTTGTCCACCAGGATACGAGAGGAGTGCTCCAGCACCGGCTGGACGGTTTGCTGTTCTCCCAGCAACACCTCCACCGGCGGCAGCGCCTGGCCGGGCGCAACATCGGTCAGCGCATAGTTGGCAAAGCCAAAGTTGAGCAATGCCTTGGCCGTTTCAAAGCGTTTGTCCGACGTTTCGGCACCCAGCACCACGGCGATCAGCTCCATGCCGTCCCGCTCGGCAGTGGCCGACAGACAGTAGCGCGCGGCATCGGTGGAGCCGGTTTTTAGCCCCGTAGCCCCCTCATAAAAGCGCACCAGCTTATTGGTGTTGGAAAGCTGAAATGCGCCGTTACGAATGGTGTCCATCCAGATGGTGGTGAACTGCCGGATATCCGGGTGGTGCAAAATCAGCTCCCGGCTCATCAGAGCAATGTCACGTGCACAGGTCACATGACCTGCCGCCGGCAGGCCAGTGCAGTTGACAAAGTTGGTTTCGGTCATGCCCAGCTCGGCCGCCCGGCGGTTCATCTGCGCCACAAAGGCCTGCTCGCTGCCAGCCAGATGCTCGGCCAGCGCCACCGAGCCGTCGTTGGCCGATACCACCGCCACCGCCTTAAGCATATCGCGCACGCTCATCTGCTCGTGCTCCTTCATCCAGGTCTGCGACCCACCCATGGAGGCGGCATGGGCCGAGACCGTCACCACATCATCATAGCTCAGCCGCCCACTGTCGATGGCCTCCATGACCAGCAACAGCGTCATAATTTTGGTCACGCTGGCCGGCTCTCGTTTGTCGCAGGCGTTTTCCTCGTAGAGCACCGTCCCGGTTTCCTTTTCCATCAGCAGTACGCTGGGCGCATCCACGCCGGGCACATCCGCCGCAGCTTGCACCGCATTCTCTGCCCGGACGGGCGCACACAGTCCGCTCAGCAAAAGGGTCGCCGCCATCCACGCGGCGCAGGTTCTTTTCATGGTGAATCCTCCCTGTCAGATTGCAGGATTTCCTGTGGTTAGAGGATATGGAAAAGCCTGTGTTTTATGCATTTGCATCTTGTGTGTTTTTTTGGTAAGATTGACGCAAATTCCAACCTTAGCAAAGGAGGCGCGGCCCATGAAAACCGCCGCAGTCATTTTGGCCGGAGGTATGTCCCGGCGCATGGGGCAGGACAAGGCCGCCCTGCCCTTTGGCGAGCAGACCATGCTGGCCCATCTGGTGCATCTCTACCAGCCCTACTTTGATGTGACCGCCGTGTCACTCAACACCCCCGGCCGCTTTGATACCGCCGGGGCCATGGAGGTGGTAGACCGCCACCCCGGCGACGGCCCGTTGGCCGGTCTGGAAGCCGCCTTTCTGGATACCGGCGCCGACGTGATTTTTCTCACCGGAACCGATCTGCCGCTGGGCGATCCCAAGCTGGCCCAACATTTATTAAAATCCCTTGATGGTCATGACGTTTGCCTGATCCGCAGCCACCAAGGATTGGAACCGCTGTTTGCCGTTTACGCCGCTTCCTGTCTGCCCGTCGTGCAGCAGGCTTTGGCGCAGGGACGCCGCTCCATGTTTCATATGCTGCAGCAGGTGGATACGCGGGAGCTGTCCATGGCTGAGCTGACCGGCTTTGATGTGCAGCGCATCCTGACCAACGTCAACGACCCCGAGGCGTACGCCCGGGTGCTGGCGCAGCGGTAAGCACCGCAGCGCCAGCACAATTCTTTTTGCTCCGTTTGATTGAAACCCCTTGCGGGACAAGGCATTTCAATGCAACTGTCCCGTTATTCCCCGTTTCTTTGGGCGCATGTTTTGCGTTGGTGTGCATATACTGGTCTGTACATCACCGATTTGCGTGGAAAGGAAGCGGCACAGCATGGATGAGTTTACCACTCCCATTCCCTCGCCCGAACCGACAGTGCCCAGCGGCGACGTGGATGATCTGATTTTTTG
>JAZSCJ010000018.1:0-7798 GCA_045602885.1 Oscillospiraceae bacterium | reverse complement strand
CCGCCTTTGCGGCGTACAAAGGAATGCCTGCATTCCTTTGGCGCAGGGACGATTCACTCGTCCCGAGCATTACAAATCACAGGGGTCCCCGTGCGGCGGTATGCCGCATGGGGCACACCGTGCGGCGCTTGATCAGCCGGGAGACTTTCAGCCATTTATCCAGTCGCATTACCAATACCCCCTGTCAGCAACAAAAAAGCGGGAGCCGGAGCGTCCGGTTCCCGCTTTTATTCAATCAATTACTTGGAAACAGCGTCCTTCAGAGCCTTGCCGGCCTTGAACACGGGAACCTTGGAAGCAGGGATCTTGATCTGCTCCTTGGTCTTGGGGTTGCGGCCGATGCGCTCAGCACGGGTCTTGATCTCAAAAGCACCGAAGCCCACCAGCTGGACCTTGTCGCCCTCGGTCAGAGCAGCGGTGATAACGTCAACCATAGCGGTGATAGCGGCCTCGGTATCCTTCTTGGACAGGCCGGCCTTCTCGGCAGTAGCGGTGATCAGTTCAGCTTTGTTCATTGTTTTACTTCCTCCTGATTTATTGCGGCAGGTGCCGCTAAATTTTGTTATATTACTTAAAGCGTCTCCGCCTTTAAGTCGATTTGGTTAAGCCTTTTTGGCTTGAGCCCACAACGCATCCAGCTCTGCCAGCGTCATACTTTCCATGGCACAACCCTTTGCCCGGGCCAACTGCTCCACCGTTGCAAAGCGGCGGATGAATTTATCGGTGGCGGCATTGAGGGCGTTTTCGCAGTCCACATTCAAAAACCGGGACAGATTCACCGCGGCAAACAACAAATCGCCCAGCTCTTCCTCAATGTTGGATCCCTCGGCCACGGCCGTTTGCAGTTCCGCCAATTCCTCGTTCAGCTTATCCATCGGTCCGGTGGGATCGTCCCAGTCAAACCCGGCCTTGCGTGCCTTTTTCTGAACCTTCTCCGCACGCCACAGGGCAGGCAGACTGCGTGCCACGGACTGCAGCGCGTCGGTATGGGTGTTCTGCTGTTTTTCCGAGCGCTTAAGCTGTTCCCAATTCTCCAGCACCTGTGCCGAGCCGGAAACCTCCACCTCGCCAAACACATGGGGGTGACGGTAGATCAGCTTTTTGCACACACCGTCCGCCGCGTCGTTCAAATCGAACCGACCGGCTTCCTTTTCCATCTGGGTGTGGAACACCACCTGCAGCAGTACGTCGCCCAGTTCTTCTTTGAGATGCTCGGTGTTGCCCTCGTCAATGGCCTCAGCCACCTCGTAGGCTTCCTCCAGAAAATCGCGGCGTGTACTCTCGTGGGTCTGTTCTGCGTCCCAGGGGCAGCCGCCCGGCGCACGCAGGATGGCCACGATCTCTTCCAGATCCTGGACGGTGTAACGTTGTTTCCTCACAAAATTTATCATATTTCTCTACCTTCTGCAAGCCATTTTCCACATTTTCATTATTTAATATGGAGAATTTTCGCAATTTTTTCGCCCTTGGGAATCAGCGCAAGGTCGTCCCTGGAAATTACCCGCAGCACAAGCACCAAAACCAGATAAACCACCACAGCAATTGCGATGCCGCCCAGAGTGCTCAAGGCGCCTCCCATATAGGACAAACCGATCTGTCCCGTCGGGCTGAGCGTTTGGAACATGGACATAGCGCCCAGCACTTTGGTCAGCAGGCCGTGACCGCCCCACGCAGCCCCTGCCATCACAAGGGCGGCCAGCATGGGTTTACCAAAGGCCCGTGCAAATCGGGGTGCGGCAGGGATGGCACGATGGATAATGAAAATCTCCAGCACGGCGATCACAAGGAAACAGCACAGCGTGCCAATGGGTGCGCCGTTGATGCGAATGTCGGGATTGCCCACCAGCGTATAGTTGACCACCAGCTTGACCACGCCGCCGATGACCACAGCCAAAACAGGCAGGTTAACCATGCCGTTGGCCTGCAAGATGGAGTTGCACAAAAGCTGCAGCGCCACGAACACCGAGGCCAGACCCAAGGCCGACAGCAGCGGCCCGGCCACCGAAATGTCAATTTCGGGGAACAGCAGACCCATGATCGGGCCACCCAGCGCAAACAGACCCATACCCATGGGCAAGGCCACCAGCAAACCAATGCGCAGCGCCGATTCGCTGATGCGCTGTGCGCCCAGGCGGTCCTTCTTGGACAGGCAGGCAGATACAGCCGGAACGATGCAGGCCGTCAGGGGCACCATCATGGAGAACGGCAGATTGTAAATGGACATGGTCT
Source organism: Oscillospiraceae bacterium (assembly GCA_045602885.1). GTDB lineage: Bacteria > Bacillota > Clostridia > Oscillospirales > Oscillospiraceae > JAJPXI01. The sequence continues at coordinate 5,569 of JAZSCJ010000018.1, read as the reverse complement.
TGCTGTAAATACCGTACAGACCACGGGCGGCATCCAGCGCCGCATCGGCCGAAAGGCCGTCTACCACTTCATAAACGGTGCGCAGTTGGCTCATGACCAGCTTATTGTCGATCAGCGTGACCAGCGAGCTGGCCGCCGAGCCCAACGTGATGGGGATGGCCATCTGCAGCAGCGAGCCTAGGATCTTTCCGGTTCCGTCCGGCGTATCCGTACCGACGGGCTTTGCCTTACGACGGGAGCGGGCAAACACAAACAGGATATAGACCAGCGCCACCACGCTGCCAGTGGACACGCCCACAATGGCACCCACCGAGCCGAAATCCGGCTTCCCCACCGTCTTGACCACATAGATGGCCAGCGCCAGGCCGATGACCAGCTTGAACAGCGACTCGATGACCTGCGAAATGCCGGTGGGCATCATGTTGAACTGCCCCTGGAAGTAGCCGCGGAAGGCCGACATGATGCACACGCACAGCACCGAAGGAGCCAGCGCCAGCACGCAGTAGACCGCCTTGGGGTTGCTCAGCACCGCCTCAGAAAGCGGAGCGGCCAGCACCGTCATACAGAAAAAGCTGACCAGGCCCATGAAAAGGAAGGTGAAGAAAGCCACCCGGAACACCTTGCGCACCTGGTTTTCCCGACCCAGCGCGTTGGCCTCGGAAATGGTCTTGGACAGCGCCACCGGCAAGCCGGCGGTGGAAATGGTCAAAAAGAAATTATAAATGTTATAGGCGCTGTTGTAGTCTGCCATCACCTCGTCCGGCAGAACATTGCCCAGCGGAATACGGTACACGGCACCAATCAGCTTGACCAGAATGGCGCTGATGGCCAGAATGGCCGCACCGCCGTAAAAGGTATTTTTCTTTTCCGAATTGGACAAGGGGTCACTCACCTTTCTTTCCAAACACCAAGGGCAGGGCATACTGGCTGACCTCGTGGCGGATGCGCTCCAGATCGAGGGTGTAGTATTCCCCGTCTTTATATATGACCTTGCCCCGGGCCATATTCAGCACCACGTTGGAACCGTGGGCCGAAAAGACCAGATTTTCCTCCACATCGTGACAGGGGGTCAGATTGGGGACAGTAAAGTCCACCAAAATCAAATCGGCGGTCTTGCCTTCTGCGATCACGCCGGTATTGCGGCCCAGAGCCTTTGCGCCGTTGACGGTGGCCATCTCCAGCGCCTTGCGGGCTGTCATGGCACCGGGGTCGCATTGCACGCCGTTGTGCAGCACCGCAGCCAGCTTCATGTCGGCAAACATATCGGTGCTGTTGTGGGAGCTGACGCCATCGGTGCCCAGCGACACATTGACTCCGGCCGCCAGCATAGCCGGGATGGGTGCCACGCCGGAGCCCAGCTTGAGGTTGGACCACGGATTGTGCACCACCGTCACGTCCTTCTCGGCCATGATGGCCCAGTCCTCGGGTGTGGTATACACGCAATGGGCGGCGATGCCGCCGTTGTCCCACACGCCGCAATCATTCAAAATCTGGATGGGCGTTTTGCCGTTGCGCTGCAAACTGCCGGCATGCTCGGATTTGGTTTCCGATACGTGCACGTGCATGCGCTGATCGTGCTGCTTGGCAAAGTCGGCCATCCACCGCCATAGGGGCGCGTTGGAGGTATACTCGCCATGGATAGAGGCATCCACCCGGATCTGACCGTCGTTGACGTTATGCCATTGTTCGGTCAAAATCTGCTGGTTGCGGCAGTCGTTGCACCGCTCGGGGGCAAAGTCCTCCGCCGCGCCGAAGTAGACGCCGCCACAGCACAGGTTGGCGCTGATGCCTGCGTTGACGATCTCCCGCGCCACGGCGCCGGTGTGGGAATACATCTCGGCAATGCAGGTAACGCCCGAGGCGATCATCTCGGCCAGACCCAGGCCGGTACCGATGGCCACGGCACGGTCGTCCAGCCGGGCTTCCGCCGGGAAAATATATTCGTTGAGCCAGGTGTGCAGATCGTGTCCACCGCCATAACCACGCAGCAGCGTCATAGGAATGTGGGTGTGGGTGTTGATCAGACCGGGCATCATGACCTTGCCGGTGCAGTCGATGATCTGCTCAAACTGCCCCTGGGGGCGTGTGGCAGTCACAGCGGCAATTTGCGTGCCCTGCACCAACACATAAGCGTTGTGCAGCACGGGCGCCGCCACGTCCATGGTCACGGCAGTAACATTGGTAAACAGGATGGACATTATGCATTGCTTCCTTTCGGTTACATCTTGCTCAGACAGCCCAGCACCAGCGTGGAGAAGGTTTCCCGGGCGGCGGCCGCGGCGTCCAGCACTTCCTGCTCGCTGAGCGGCTGGTCCAGAATACCGGCGGCCATGTTGCTCAGCAGAGTAAAGCCCAGCACCTCCATGCCGCAATGACCGGCCACGATGACCTCCGGCGCGGTGGACATACCCACCGCGTCACCGCCCAGAATACGGGCCGCACGGATTTCGGCCGGGGTTTCGTACTGCGGGCCGTAGCAGTAGAAATACACGCCCTCACGCAGCGTCACACCCTGCTCGGCCGCCGTTTCACGGGCCAGCTGCTGCAGGCGTTCGGTGTACAGGTGGGACGCGTCGGGGAAGCGCACACCAAACTGAGGCAGATTCTCGCCACGCAGGGGAGATTCCGAGAACATCTTGATGTGGTCGGTAATGAGCATCAGATCGCCTGCCTGCCAGTCGGTGCGCACGCACCCGGCGGCATTGGTCACGATGAGCGACTGACAGCCCAGCAGGCGCAACACCCGCACGGCGTAGGCTACCTCTTCGTAGGAATAGCCTTCATAATGGTGCATCCGCCCCTGCATGACGGCTACCTTCTTTCCGCTGAGCAAGCCGAACACCAGCTGGCCCTTATGGCCGGGCGCGGTGGACGCTTTGAAATGGGGGATCTCGCCATAGGGCACGGCGACAGCGTCTTCCACGACATCGCCCAAAAAGCCAAGCCCCGAACCAAGCACCATGGCGACCTCGGGTCGGAAGTCACCAATTTTCGCACCAATGGCATCGGCGCTTTCCTGATACTGTGCAAAGGTATACTGCATGGGAACCCCTCCTGACAATATTAAAAAACGAAATACAGAATATTTTACACCCGATACCCGAAAAAAGCAAGGACGCCTGCGCTTGAATCAGCGCAGTCGTCCCATTTTTCAAAAAGGCTTACTTATCGGTGCGATACTTCTGCTGGGGCACATAGGTGCAGTGCAGCAGATCGTGTGCCTTGTGGCTGCCGGGCTCGCCCAGGTACTCGTCGTAAATGACCTTGACCAGGGGGCTCTCGTGGCTCTTGCGGTAGGTCTCGCCCATGTCCTGATCGTACAGCGCCTTGGCACGCAGACCCTTGATGTCCTCAAAGGAGCGCACATCAGCACTCTGATGGGGCTGGCCGCCGCCGTTGATGCAGCCGCCGGGGCAGGCCATGAACTCGATGAAGTCATAGTTCATCTCGCCGCTCTTGATGCCGTCCAGCACCTTCTTGGCGTTGCTCAGACCGCTGGCCACACAAACCTTGACGGTCTTGCCGGGCAGATCATAGCTGGCTTCCTTGATGCCCTCCATGCCACGCACTTCGTGGAACTCCATGGGCTTCATCTCGCCGTTGGTCACCACTTCCACCACGGTACGCAGAGCAGCTTCCATCACGCCGCCGGTAGCGCCGAAGATGGCAGCAGCGCCGGTGGAAATGCCCAGCATCTCGTCAAACTTCTCATCCTCCAGGCCGGTGAACATGATACCGGCGCGGGTGATCATGCGGGCCAGCTCACGGGTGGTCAGAGAGGCATCCACGGGCATGCAGCCGTTTTTCATGCGCTGCTCCTCACGCTTGACCTCGTACTTCTTGGCGGTACAGGGCATGATGGACACCACGTAAATGTCCTTGGGGTCGATGCCCATCTTCTCGGCGTAGTAGCTCTTGACCAGAGCGCCGAACATCTGCTGGGGAGACTTACAGGTGGACACGTTGGGCAGCATCTCGGGATAGTGCTGCTCGCAGAAACGGATCCAGCCGGGAGAGCAGGAGGTGATCAGAGGCAGAGCGCCCTCGCCCTTCAGGCGATGCAGGAACTCGGTGCCCTCTTCCATGATGGTGATGTCGGCGGCAACGTCCACATCAAACACCTTGTCAAAGCCCAGACGGCGCAGAGCGGCAACCATCTTGCCCTCCACATTGGTGCCGATGGGCATATCGAAGCACTCACCCAGGGTAGCACGCACCGAGGGAGCGGGACCCACCACCACGTGCTTGTTGGGATCGCTCAGAGCGGCCCACACTTCGTCGGTGTTGTCCTTTTCGGTCAGCGCGCCGGTGGGGCAGGCCACGATACACTGGCCGCAGGACACGCAGTTGACTTCGTTCAGATCGCGGTCGAAGGCGCAGCCAATGTGGGTGGCGAAGCCACGGTCATTGGCGCCGATGACGCCCACTTCCTGATACTTGCGGCACACGGCCACGCAGCGGCGGCACAGCACGCACTTGGAGTTATCGCGCACCAGGTGGAATGCGGAGTCCTCGATCTGGGGCTCCATCTTCTCACCGGCGTAGCGCACGGTGTCGATGCCGAACTCAGCGGCCAGCTCCTGCAGCTCGCACTTGCCGTTGCGGGGGCAGGTCAGGCACTCCATGCGGTGGTTGGACAGGATGAGCTCCAGAGTCAGACGGCGGGATGCACGCACCTTCTCGGTGTTGGTGAACACCTCCATGCCCTCAGACACGGGGTAGACGCAGGAAGCCATCAGGCTGCGGGCGCCCTTGACCTCCACCACGCAGATACGGCAGGCGCCGATCTCGTTGGCGTCCTTCAAAAAGCACAGGGAGGGGATCTTGATGCCGGCGCTGCGGGCGGCTTCCAGCACGGTAGTACCGGCAGGCACGCTCACAGGGATATCATTGATCTTAAGATTGACCATTTTCTGTTCCATTGTTCTTCCCTCCCTCTCAGCACTTGCTGATCGCGCCAAAGCGGCAGTTTTCCATACAGGCGCCGCACTTGACACACTTGGTGGTGTCGATCACGTGGGCCTGCTTGACCTCGCCGGTGATGGCGTCTGCAGGACAGTTGCGGGCACACAGGGTGCAGCCCTTACACTTGTCTGCATCAATGGTATACTTCAACAGGTTCTTGCACACGCCGGCCGGGCAACGCTTCTCGACCACGTGGGCGATGTACTCATCACGGAAGTGCTGCAGCGTGGACAGCACGGGGTTGGGAGCGGTCTGACCCAGAGCGCACAGAGCGCTGCTCTTCAGGTGAGCGCACAGCTCCTCGATGGTGTCGATGTCCTCCATGGTGCCGTTGCCGTCGGTGATCTTGCACAGCAGGTCGTACAGACGCTTGGTGCCGATACGGCAGGGGGCGCACTTACCGCAGGACTCGTCGATAACGAACTCCAGGAAGAACTTGGCGATGTCCACCATACAGTTGTCCTCGTCCATGACGATCATACCGCCCGAACCCATCATGGAGCCGGCTGCGGCCAGAGACTCAAAGTCGATGGCAACGTCCAGCATGGAAGCGGGCAGACAGCCGCCGGAAGGACCGCCGGTCTGGGCAGCCTTGAACTTCTTG
>JAZSCJ010000017.1:0-8995 GCA_045602885.1 Oscillospiraceae bacterium | reverse complement strand
GAGCGCTTCCTTGCCCGGGGACACCGGGTTTTCGGCATGGACAGAAGTGCGGCGGAGGGGTTTCCTTGTTTTACGGCGGACATCACGGACGAGGCCGCGCTGCTGAAAGTTCGGGAGAAGCTTGAGGCCGAGGGTATCGCTTTGGATGCCATCATCAACATCGCCGGAATCTATATTATGGCATCGCTCGTGGAGTGCGAGCATCAGAAGATGAAACGCGCGGTGGATGTGAACCTGACGGGAACGATTCTGGTCAACCGGGTGTTCCACCGATGCCTGAAAGAGGACGGGCGCATCCTCATCGTCACCAGCGAAGTGGCGGGGCTGGATCCGCTGCCCTTTAACGGGCTTTACAGCGTCACCAAAACCGCGCTGGATGCCTATGCCCAGGCTTTGCGGCAGGAACTGAATCTTTTGGGGCAAAAGGTGATCACCGTGCGGCCCGGCGCGGTGGAGACGCCGCTGTGCAGCGGCTCGGTGCGCGACACGGCCGACCTGGCCGATTCCACAGAGCTTTATAAAAAACAGGCGAAAAGCTTTTCCGGGCTGGCGGCGAAGTTTATGGGAAGGCCCATCAAGGCGGAAAAGCTGGGGGCGCTGCTGTGCAAAGCCGCGGCGGCGAAACACCCGCGCTATACTTACAAAATCCACCGCAACCCGGGGCTGGTGCTGCTGAGCGCACTGCCCAAAGCCTGGCAGTGCGGCATCATCAAGTTTTTGCTGAATCTGGGAATCTTCTGAAGCGAAAAGAGAACGCCGCTGCGACGAAAGTTACAGCGGCGTTTTGCGGTTCACCCCAAAATAATGGCTTGTTTTTTTGCCCGTTTGAGGCTATACTGTATAAAGCGTCACTGCGTTTCATTCAAGGACAACAATGCACGAAAGGAGTGGCAACGATTCATGAGAAACAGCAATTTGTCCGCTGTATATGGCATCCTTGCGCTTCTGTCTGCGTTGCTGTTCCTTGCGTATGTTCTGTTTGCGCATAAGAAAAACCGGCTGTTTTTGACCCTCTTTGGCTGCGTGATGGTTTCCAACAGCGGATATTTTCTTTTGGCCGTCTGCAATTCCCTGACGGTGGCCAAGCTTGCCAACGGCCTTTCTTATTTTGGTGGTGCATTTTCCGTCCTGGTGATGCTGCTGATCATCTATGAAGTGTGCCGGATGAAAGAACGCAAGTGGCTCAACCGGCTGCTTTTGGGCGTCAGCATTGCCATGTTCGCTCTGGCGGCAAGCGGAGACTGGCTGGGCCTTTACTATCGGTCGGTTTCGCTGGAAAGAATCAACGGCATGACCCATCTGGTAAAGGAATACGGCCCGCTGCATAACCTGTACGCCTTGTATCTGCTTGTATATGTGCTGCTGATGATCGGCATCATTATTTATGCGGCCAAAGAAAAGCGGATGGCATCCCCGAAATATACCCTGTTTTTGCTGGTGGCGGTGCTGCTGAATGTGGGCGTCTGGCTGGTAGAGCAGCTGATTGATGAGGATTTTGAATTCCTGTCCGTATCCTATATGGTCACGGGCGTCCTGCTTTTGCTGATTTACAGCATGCTGAGCGATTACGGCATCATCCAGCCCGGCGGATCGCTTGTCAGCGTGCAGATGCTGACCCAGTTGAACACCCGTCAGGTGAACCCCGGCGAACTCCCGCCCAATATGGAGGAGATGTTCCGCCACTTCTCAGAAAAAGTTAAAACCCTTTCTTCCGCAGAGCGGCGGATTCTGAATTACTATATCGCCGGGCATGAAATTGCGGAGATTCCCGAACTGGCCTTCGTGAGCATCCACACGGTGAAAAAGCACAACCACAGCATCTATCAAAAGCTCGAAATTGCCTCAAGAGATGAACTGATGCTCTATATTGAGCTGTTCCGGTGCTGCGATCGGCTGGACGAGCTGGTTGATGAGGAAACGATAGAGTCTTAATAGAGAGTGAACGAAATGCACAAACGGCAGATGCGTCGTTTGTGCATTTTCCATATTATCCCAAGGATACTTTTCGCGTGAAGTATCCTCGGGACCATTTCATGTATACAGATATTTAATTATAATAATAGAAAAGTGCGTCACTTGGGAGTTGGCCTGGATATGTGCAGGCCGTGCGCAGCTAAATCCCGGCAGCAGGGACAGCCGGTTGCGCCCCATGTGATCGAGTCCGCAATTTAACGGAGGCCTTATGAAAAAGTTTTGCATCATCGCCGCGCTGTTGCTGCTGGCCGGCCTGACCGCCTGTCACGCGGAAGAGGCGCAGGCGCTGGAACAATTGGCGCAGTCTGCAAGGGAAGCGCAGGCCGACGAAGTTTACAATACCGGTGAATTTTCCGTTCTGATCCCAAACGGCTGGGCGGCGGTGGCGGTGAAGGACCCGTTTTCTGATCCTCCCAACGCAGAAAAAACCAACAGCCTGAACATCATCAAAGGCGGGGCGACCGAGGAGGATCTGCGAACCGGGCTCTACGTCCGGCTGGATTACTACGGCCCGGGAACCGAAATGCCGGAGCCGGGAGCAGAGGTCTGTCAAAACGTTGCGGAGATCGAGCCGCTGCGTTTGGGCGCATACACATGGCAGGGCTTTACCGGCGAGGAGCTGTTTGGCAGGGTCGCTCTCGGCAAGGTCGCGGTTTTGTGGACGGACACAGAAGCCGGGAATTTCATGGCAAGCTGTTGGCTGGAGCGGAAAAGAGAGGAAATCACGCTGGAAGACCCGCAGCTGCGGGCGATACTGGCAAGCGTGACCCCTGTGAGTGAATAGGAGCAGAAGGATGAAAAGGTGTGCCCTTGTGATGGCCGCCCCGGGCCTGATGGCTTCAAACGGGCAGATTCCGATGATGTCGGCGGCGTGCGGACGAGCGCCTCCCGAAAAAATGCAGTACAAAATCAGAGAACTTATGGACATAGAATTCATATAACCGAAAGGAGTTATTATTATGGGACTTATTAAAGCAGGTATTGGCGCGCTGGGCGGCGTTCTGGCCGATCAGTGGAAGGAATTTTTCTACTGCGAAGCGCTGGACATGGACACCCTTGTGGTCAAGGGCCAGAAGAGAGTGAGCGGCCGCAGCTCCAACACCAAGGGCAGCGACAACCTGATCTCCAATGGCTCCGGCATCGCGGTTGCCGACGGTCAGTGCATGATCATCGTGGAGCAGGGCAAAATCGTGGAAGTCTGTGCCGAACCCGGTGAATATACTTACGACACCTCCACCGAGCCCTCCATCTTTGCCGGCTCTCTGGGCGAAAGTCTGAAGGAGACCTTCAAGGTCCTCGGCAAGCGCTTTACATACGGCGGCGACACCGGCAAGGATCAGAGAGTCTATTATTTCAACACCAAGGAGATCATGGGCAACAAGTTCGGCACCCCCAGCCCCATCATCTTTGAGGTCATGAACAAGCGCATCGGCTTTTCCCGCACGGTCAATGTCCGCTGCAACGGTGTGTATTCCTACATCATTTCGAACCCCCTGCTGTTCTACACCAAGGTTTGCGGCAATGTGGAGCAGGCCTTTACAAGAGATCAGATTGACAGCCAGCTGAAGACCGAGTTCGTGTCCGCGCTGCAGCCTGCTTTCGGCGCGCTGGCTGAGATGGAGCTGCGTCCTGCCCAGCTGCCCGCCAAGGTCAATGAGCTGCGCAAGGCCATGAACGACGCCCTTCAGGCTGAGTGGGTGGAATCCCGCGGTATTTCCGTTGAGAAGATCGCGCTCAATCCCATCACCCTGAACCCCGAGGACATGAAGAAGATCCAGGAGATGGAGGACAGCATGTCCTACGGCTCCAACGCCGCCATGATGGCAGGGCGCATGACCACCGCCACCGCCAACGCCATGGAAACCGCAGCGGGCAATTCCGCCGGCGCCATGACCGGCTTCATGGGCATGGGCATGGCCGGCAACACGATGGGCGGCGGCTTCAACGCAGCGCAGCAGTTCTATGCCATGGGACAGCAGCAGATGGCGCAGCAGCCCGCGCCCGCCGCAGCGCCGGCGCAGGAGGGCTGGAAGTGCGCCTGTGGCGCGACCGCCACCGGTAAGTTCTGCCCCGAGTGCGGAAGCCCCAGACCTGTCGATGACGGCAGCTGGACCTGCTCCTGCGGCGCGAAGAACACCGGCAAGTTCTGTGCCGAGTGCGGCAGCAAGAAGCCCGCGGGCGTTCCCCAGTATAAGTGCGACAAGTGCGGCTGGCAGCCGGAGGATCCCACCAAGGCGCCCAGATTCTGCCCCGAATGCGGCGATCCCTTCGATAACGGCGACCTGATCTGATCTTTCAAAGGAGGAAAATCCTATGGGCGTATTACAGGAATACAAATGCCCCTGCTGTGACGGCGCGATTGAGTTTGACAGCAATCTGCAGAAAATGAAATGTCCCTATTGCGACACGGAATTTGAAGTGGAGACCCTTGCTGCCTATGACGACGCGCTGCGGAGCGATGTGGACGATGAAATGGATTGGGAGTCCACGCCGGCAGAAGTGCTGTCCGACGGTTTGCGGGCCTATGTGTGCAACTCCTGTGGCGGCGAGGTCATCGGTGACGAGCAGACGGCCGCCACCGCCTGCCCCTACTGCGGAAATCCCGTGGTGATGATGGAGCAGTTTGCGGGCAGCCTGAAGCCGGATTTGGTGATCCCCTTCAAGCTGGACAAAAAAGCCGCCATCGCCGCATTGAAGAAGCATTATGAAGGAAAACGTCTGCTTCCCCGGGTGTTCAAGGACGAAAATCACCTCGAGGAAATCCAGGGGGTCTATGTGCCGGTGTGGCTGTTTGATACCGGCGCCGAGGCGGACGTGCGCTATAAGGCAACCCAGGTCCGCGCCTGGAGCGACAGCCGGTATAACTACACCCAAACCAGCTACTTTGCATTGAGCCGCAGCGGCTCTCTGCAGTTCACCCGCATCCCGGTGGACGGTTCCTCCAAGATGGACGATACCATGATGGAGTCGCTGGAGCCTTATGACCCTGCGGATGCGGTGGATTTCCAGACCGCTTATCTGGCGGGCTATCTGGCGGATAAGTATGATGTGGATGCCGACAAATGCATTCCCCGCGCGAACGAGCGGGTCAAGCGCAGCACGGAAGAGGCCTTCGCTGCCACCACCAGCGGCTACACCTCTGTGATTCCGGAGCATTCCAGCGTGCGGCTGAAGCACGGCAAAACCCGCTACGCGCTTTACCCGGTGTGGCTGCTGAACACAAAGTGGAACGGCAACACCTACACCTTCGCCATGAACGGTCAGACCGGAAAACTTGCGGGCGATCTGCCCATGGATAAGGGTATCTATAAAAAATGGCTCTTTGGTCTTGCTGCTGTGGTCGGCGCTGTGGCCTTCGGCCTGAGCTACCTGCTGTGGCTGCTGTAAGGAGGGGTGCACTGTGAAAAAACTTACAAGTATTTTTCTCGTCCTCTGTCTGCTGACAGCGCTTTGTCTTACGGCGCATGCGGCCTCTCCGCTGCTGACGGATGACGCGCAGCTGCTCACGTCCGGTGAGGCATCTGCCCTGGAGCAGAAGCTGACGGAGATCAGCACCCGGCAGGGGGTGGATGTTGTGATCGTCACGGTGGACTCCACCGACGGCGAGGAACCTATGGACTTCGCGGACGATTGGTTTGACTACAACGACTACCGGGCGGACGGCATTTTGCTGCTCGTGAGCATGGAAACCAGCGACTGGTGGGTGTCCACCACCGGTTATGGCATCACCGCCATTACCGACGCGGGGCTGGAGTACATCTCCGATCAGTTCGTTCCGTATCTGTCCGACGGCGATTTTGCGGCGGCCTTTGATACCTTTGCTGAACTCTGTGACGAGTTCATCACCCAGGCCAGAGGCGGTGATCCTTACGACAACCACAACCTGCCCAAAGAACCCTTCAAGTGGGCGTTGAATGTGGTGGTCGCCCTTGTGATCGGCTTCGTGGTGGCGCTGATCGCCACCGGCAAGATGAAGCGCAAGCTCAAGACCGTCCGTCAGGAAGTGAAGGCAGACAGCTATGTAACACCCGGCAGCCTGCAGCTGACCGCTTCACGGGACCTGTTCCTTTACACCCAGCTGACAAAAACAGAGCGTCCCCAGTCCAGCAGCGGCTCGACTACCCACAGATCCTCCTCCGGAACCACCCACGGTGGCGGCGGCGGAAAATTCTGATTGCCGTAAAGGAGTTGTCGCCTTGAAAAAGCTCGCTATGATGCTGGCTGCCTGCCTGTTGCTGACGCTGTGCGTTGGTTGCGGAGAGGCAGCTCCGGATGAAACAAAAGCGCCCGCGGCAACTGTGCAGACAGGCGCGGAGCCATCCGCGCCTGTGACAGCAGAGCCTGCCGTACATGGGCTGCAGCCCGTGGAGCTGTCCGGCTCCTGGCGGCGCACCCACACGGAAGTGGAGGGTGACAAAAATCAAAACACCAACGCAACGCTCGTCATCACCGGTGACACGGCGCAGACGATGACGGTCACCTATGATGATCCGGAATTTCCCGAGGATAACTTTAGGGAACAATCTCTGCGCATAAGGGAGGGCGAGCTTTACCCCGGCTGCGGCAACGGCAGCTGGTATGCGGAGGTGACCCCCACCGGCGAGTACAGCTATTGCCTGACGCTGCTGGAGGACGGCACGCTGCTTATGCAGTGCAGCTTCGCGTTTGACGGGCAGCCCATGCTCAGCTATCAGTGGTTTGCCCGCAGCCCGTAACAGAGGTGCTCTTTTATGAAAAAAATAATCAGCCTGATGCTTTGCCTGGTGCTGTTTGCAAGTCTGGCCGTCACGGTACGGGCGGACGGCATTATTGACCTGGGACAGAGCTGGGATGACAGTATTCTGGCCGGCGGCATCTACGATTTGTACGCCTGGGTGGGAGATGATGCCGATAACTACACCTATCAATGGCAGGTGGATGTCGGTTTCGGTGACGGGCATTGGTACGATCTGGAGGATAATGCCAATCCTTACGGCTACACCGGCACCGACACCTACCATCTGCAATTTATCACGCCGTTCGGCGAGGGCCATATCATCGGCTCCGGCTGGGACGAAATCCCCTTCCAATGCGTGGTGACCGACAAAGCGAACGGCCTTAGCCGGGCGACTTCGAATATCTATATGAAAATCTTTGCCTCCGACGATCTGGAGGACTACATGGCCGAAAAGGGCGTCGAGCTGTATACGCCCGGTGTCACCGGTGCGTCGCCTGTCACCACCACCGATGACAGCACATATTACGCCACCGCCGAAGCCGGAAAGATGCTCAATTTCATGTGCGGCTTCAATCCGCCGCAAAACGATCCCCTCATGGGTCGGTCCGACCTGGTGGGAGATGTGGAGGTTTGGATCACGGAAGGCGGAAAAACCGTCAAGCGGGACAACGGCGGCAGCTATATGCCTTACACCATCGGCAAAGATGCGGTGACCGTCCAGTTTAAGCTCCACTACAAGCTGGGCATTCACGACATGGGCTATTATGAAACCAAAACGCTGAAGCTCTCTGTCTCAGAGCCGACTGTGGTTGGACGCGGCACTGCCCGGCAGGAATTGAGTCTGCTGAAAGAGCCTTACGGCCAGGCGCAAAAACTGACAACAATCCCCAAGGGACAAAGCGTGCATGTCCACACCAACTCCGGCAGCTGGTATCAGGTCAGCTATAACGGCTATGTGGGATATGTGGCCGGGTCTTCCCTGAATTATGAGGATTATACCCCCGTGATTGACCATGTGCAGCTGCAAATTGCCGAGCCCCTGGCGGGCAATGTGTGGCCCAGTTCCATCAGCGTAAAGCCGGATAGCTGTTTTGCGACCTCCGTGGAATGGCTTGACAAAACGACCGATAAGTTTATGGTACCCGGAGAGCGGTTTGTAAAGGGTCACGATTATCAGCTGGTCGTCTGGGTGTCTGCCAAAGAGGGATACAAATTCAAGCTTGATGCCAACGACAAGATGCTCACAACCGCAATTCTCAATGACAATCTTCCCTGCTATACCAGCAGGGCTTATGAACAGATCATCGGCAAGGTCATCGATATCCGTTACGATTTTCTCAATGTGAAGGAAACCGATAACCACCATACGTGCAAGCCCACCGCGATCGCCCAAAAGAATCCTACCTGCACGCAAAGCGGACAGCAGGCCCACTATAAATGCAGCTGCGGAAAAACCTATGCCGATGCTGCCGCTGTGCAGGAAGTGAAGCTCAGCACCTGGGGTGTGATTCCCGCCACCGGCCACAAAGCGGGCGGCTGGACCGGCAACGGCACCCATCATTATCAGAAATGTACCGTCTGCAGGGAAGTGATCTCCGGCACCAACGCGCCCCATAGCGGCGGCGAGGCGACCTGCCGGCAAAAGGCCGCCTGCACCGTCTGCGGCTTGCAGTACGGCCGGATCGGGGATCACAAATGGAGCCCGAAATATCATGCGGTGGATGCATCCGGCCATGCCTATCAATGCGCCGTTTGCAAGACTTACGATACACCCGTGCGCCATAGCCCCGGCCCGGAGGCAAGCGAGACCGCGCCGCAGAAATGCACGGTATGTGATTACATCCTTGCTCCGGCAAAGAATCATACCCATACTTATCGCAAGGTAGAGGCCCAAAATGCCACCTGCCTGACCCCCGGCAATCTGGAATATTACATCTGTGACGGCTGCAGCCGGTGGTGGTTGGATGCCGCGGGCACCAGACCTGTTGACGATCAGGCGTCTGTCAGTTTGCCGGCTTTGGGGCATTTTACCGGCGAAAGCTGGGTTTTTGATGATGAGACCCATTGGCAGGACTGCGTTGTGTGTATGCAGCCGGTCGGGGAGGGCCGTGGCGGCCACTATGATGAAAATATGGACGGCGTCTGCGACGTCTGTGGCCATAGCGACGAAGATTTGCCCGTGGAACCCGTTACGCCGGAAACCACCGCGCCGTCGCCTGCGGATACCGCAGCCCCGTCTGCGGACGCCACCCCGTCTGCGGACACCGCTCCGCCGATTGCGGACGAAACAAAACCGGGCGGGAG
>JAZSCJ010000016.1:0-19438 GCA_045602885.1 Oscillospiraceae bacterium | reverse complement strand
ATACACAGCGCCTTTCCCGAAAAATTCGGCATCCCCCGGCAAAGCGGATTGGTGGAGGATTTGCAGGCCAAGGTGGTATTTGAGCCGGAATACCGCAACCCCGACGCTCTGCGCGGGCTGGAGGAGTTTTCCCACCTTTGGCTGATCTGGGAGTTTTCCGAGGCCCGGCGGGAGGACTGGTCGCCCACGGTGCGCCCGCCCCGGCTGGGCGGCAATCAGCGGCTGGGCGTGTTCGCCACCCGCTCGCCCTACCGGCCCAACCCCATCGGCCTGTCCTGCGTCAAGCTGGACCGCGTGGAAACCGACCCGGCCCTTGGCCCGGTTATCTGGGTGCGCGGAGCCGATCTGATGGACGGCACGCCTATTTATGACATCAAGCCCTACCTGCCCTATGCCGACTGCCGCCCCGAGGCCATCGGCGGCTTTGCCGCCCAAAAGCCGGAGGACAAGCTGCAGGTGGAGATCCCCGAGGCCCTGTGCGCGGTCATGTCGGACGAGGTGCAAAGCGCCCTGCGCGGCGTGTTGGCGCAGGACCCCCGACCGGCCTACCAAAACGACCCGGAGCGGGTCTACGGCCTGTCCTTCGCCGGACTGGAGGTACACTTTCGGGTTAAGGGCGATGTTCTGACCGTCTGCCGCATTGAGATAAAAAAATGAGCAGCCTACGGCCAATGTCATTAAGCTAAGCAAAAATCTGTTAAGTTAAGACGAAAAAGAGACCCCTTACCATCATGTTTTGGTGGTAGGGGTCTCTTTTTTAGTTTTGTTTGGACTTAATGTTTCGGGCAATCTCGCATAGTTCATCTCTGAAGGAGGTATGACCGGGGCCGATTTGGTGACAGTCGAAAGCTTTTCCAAGCGTCTTATTAATGTCCTGAAGCGTTCTGGCAACAACTTCTGGCTCGTTGTGCAACACTTCGGAACGCAACGTCAACGCAGTAGTGCTAATCTCAAAAGGAATTTCTTTCCCAGCAACACCAATAGCGATGGTTACTGTATCGGCGTGTATTTCCTGCGATTGGATGAACACACGGTTACATCCAATCATCCTTAGGACTTCGCCTATTGGGAATGAAGCGCTTTCGTTTGGCTTGATGTAATCGACAGTAGCGACCTTCTTTGTTCCAATATTGATGGTCACATTTTCAGCTGGCTTATTGCCGTAATTATATACTTCGAGGCAAACAAGTTGCTCCACAAATCCCAATTCCGCCGCAGGAACATACAGTTTGCAATACAAAGTGGACTCGGTTTTCGTTTGAAACCTGTATGTTTTGATGGCATATCTAACGATGAGAAACGTTAAAATGATAAAGGCAATATAATAGGCAATTTCGAGGACATCTTTCATCAAAATCAGCATTTTATTATTCCTTTTCCGTCAATTTCTGATACATCTTCATCAGTTCCGCGACGCAGGAGGTCTCGGTGGTGGTTTTGATGTCGAAACCGTAGGCTTGCATGACGGCTCGGTCATTCTGCTGGTGGGCTTTGCGCAGTTCCGGCGGCATGGCTACTTCGTCGTAGAGATCGGCAAGGCTTGCGTCGGGATACAAGGCGCGGGCATCGAGGATGGCCTGTGCGGTTTGCTCGATTTTGGCCTTTTGTGCATCGGTAGGTGTCGGCCATGGGAAATTGTTATAAACTACATTCACAGAATATCTGTAGTCGCTCTTAATTCTTCCGCACACTGTTCGCATCCATGCGTTGTGGACATTTGACAACATAACACCAAAATGGAACAAGGAAGCATCTGGCATCAATAGATTAGCGTCACCACAAATGATTTCAGGCGAGACGAAGCCTATCGGAATATAACGTCTGTTCTGCGAAGAATGACGCGGAATGATAATATACTCTGTTTCAGGTTGACGAATTTCTCCAAACAAGGTTGGCGTTTGCGCCAATTTTTTTGTTGCCTCGCGGTTGCTACTTTCGCGCATTTCTTTTACCGCTGAAACAGCCTCTAACACCTTGGGGACTTTTCTCAACTGAGCGGGCGAAATTCCCTTTAGCCAAAGGCACCACCGTTCTTTGCTGTGCAAAAACTCTGTTGCACCAAGAAAACGCTTAAACATATCTTCCGCTTCCGGATGCTCTGCAACAATGGAGTTCTTTTCATCAGTAGAGTAATCGCTCAAATGACCGCCATCATTAGGCATACTTCCAAACACAACATTTGGGACATCGCATAAAGTTCGCTTCCGACTATCAATTAAAACAGTCGGGCCATCAACCAAATAAGGATTGATGTTCTCAACAAAGGTTACCCTTTCCGATGTGAATAGTTGCCTGCGCTTGGTAGAAGGAGCAATGCTAAAGCCAATGATGACACAGTGTACATGAGCCTTGATTTTGGCCTCGCTGTCCCATCTAAAAGTTCGATGCGCAAAATCAATATGGACACCATCATCAATTAAGGAACTCCATAGAACGGGGACTTGTTCACCTTGCGTAATGGAATTTGTTGAGACCAACGCAGCTCGGATGGAACTGTCGTTCATCAGTGCAGCTGCTTTCTTATACCATCCCGATACATAGTCCAGATTCCCGGTGTTTTTCAGCCCAGAAAACACAATACTTAAGTCATCCTTCTGCGGTTTTTCCATCAGTCGAGCGCCGACAAATGGCGGATTACCCATGATGTAGTCCAGTTTATCCTTGGGAACAACGCTCTCCCAATCCAGACGCAGGGCGTTGCCCTCTACGATATTGGCATAAGATTTCAGCGGGAGAAAATCGAGGCTCATGTGAACGACGTCCTCGGTTTCCTTCATCATCTGGCTTTCGGCAATCCAAAGGGCAGTTTTGGCAACCGTGACGGCAAAGTCGTTGATCTCGATGCCGTAAAACTGGCCAATCGACACTTTGATCGGATTTCCCATATCCATAATAATCTGATCTCTGTGAAGCAAGGAAATCACTTCATTTTCCAGCCGCCGCAGAGAGATGTATGTCTCGGTCAAAAAGTTGCCCGAGCCACAAGCGGGGTCAAGGAATATCAAGTTCGCAAGGCGAACTTGAAAACTGCGCAGTTTTGCGTCGCGCGTCTTATCGACGGTGATCTCCTTGATCGCCGCCAATTCCTCTCGCAGACCGTCCAGAAACAGCGGGTCGATAACCTTGTGAATGTTCTCAATGCTGGTATAGTGCATACCGCCAGAGCGTCGGGTTTCGGGATTCAGCGTGCTTTCAAACACCGCACCAAAGATCGTGGGGCTGATTGCCGACCAATCAAAGTCACCGCTGGCACGGTTGAGAATCAAGTCCACAATAGCATCATCCAGCCGGGGAACAATGATGCTTTTGTCAGAAAACAGGCCGCCGTTGACATAGGGGAACGCGGCAAGGTCGTCGTCCATGTACGGGTCGCGGTCTTCCGGCTTGGTGTCCAGTACCTTAAACAGGTCGATCAGAGCGCGGCGGGCATCCTTCCCTTGGTGGTGCTCCAGATAGTTGTGGAACATACCGTGAGAGCCGAAAACACCCGCATCCTCGGCATACAGGCAGAACACCAGCCGGACGCACAGGGCATTGAGACTTTTGAGCGTTTCGGGGTCGTTATGGTCTTTGTACTGTTGCAAAAGCGCATCGTACAGCACACCCACAAGCTCGCCAGCTTTCAAGGAGATTTCCATTTCTTTCTTGATGTGGCTGTCCCCGGTGTCAACAAGGAACTGCAAGCGGTAATATTCTTTTTCGAGGTCGGCCAGCTTGATGATCTCGGCCTCACCTGTAGGGCGCTCCATATCGTAGACGTGGAACTCGGCAAAGTTACAGGTCACAATCCAGCGCGGACGCTGGGAATAGGGAAGTTCGGCAGCGTAGCGCTTGGCCTGCTGGAAGGGTGTCAGCAAAGAGCCATCCGACTGCTTGATGGGCTTGTTCAAGTCTTTGTCGATGCCCTTTTGCTCAATGAGGACATGGGTGGACGGGATAAAGCCGTCGATAAAGGAGGTGTGGTCGAGCATGATCTGATCTTCAAAGGTGATGAACTTGTCCGGCTCGGCCACGCCATAGACCTTTTGGAGCAGCGCAAGCCAGAAGGTCTGACTGTGACCCTTCTCATAGCCCTTACCTGCCCAATCGGCGGCGAATTGTTTGGCGGCGGCTCTGCGCTGTGCGTCTGTCATGGCGATTTCCTCCATTCGAGTTTGGGGAATTTTTTATATCATACCATAGTCCTGTCGCTTTTTCCAGATATCCTGAATTGTACTGTATACACTTCCTGTAACTTAATCCATTTTTGAAAAAACGAATAAAGCCAAGGGAAAAACAGGACTGTTTTTCCCTTGGCAAACATTACCTTTGGCTGCTCATATTTGCGTCTGTATCAAGTTCAAAACCTGCTCGGCCAGCGTGTCGCGGTTTTCCTCGGTGACTGTGATCAGGGTGACCTTGGGGTGATTGCGAATGGCATCGGTCCAGCCCCTGCTGCGCAGGCGCACGATGCCCAGCACCGGCGTGTCCCCGTCCAGCGTGCGCAAAACCTCGCTTTGAAAGGCGGCGGCGTCCTTTTCCAGAAATCCGCACTCGTCCATTACAATAAGCTGCGCGTGATTTTCCCGGGCACGACGCAGCGCATCACAGCCCAGTGCGTCAAAGCGCGCAGGAAACCCTTGCCGCGCCTGCGGCGCAATGTGCGCCACACGATGTGTCCGGTCATAAATCGGGTCGCCCGCGGCATCCCACAGGCAGATCCAACGCTCCTGCTCCAGCAGATGGGCGCCCACGTCCGAGCCGGTACGAAATCCCCCCACCGTCCTATCCAAGCGCTCCAGCACCTGTTCCAACACGGTGGACTTGCCGGTTTGAACGCCGCCGGTGAGAAAGATATGGCAGGGCTGCTTACACATTGAAGCGGAACAGGACGATGTCGCCGTCCTTCATAATGTACTCCTTGCCCTCGGAGCGTACCAGCCCCTTTTCCTTGGCGGCCACCATAGAGCCGCAGGCCATCAGATCGTCATAGGCCACCACTTCGGCACGGATGAAGCCGCGCTCAAAGTCGGTATGGATCTTGCCGGCGGCCTGGGGTGCTTTGGTGCCCCGGGTAATGGTCCAGGCACGGCACTCATCCTCGCCGCTGGTCAGGAAGGAGATCAGACCCAGCAGGGCGTAGCTGGCCTTGATCAGACGATCCAGACCGGACTCGGTAATGCCCAGCTCCTCCAGGAACATGGCCTTTTCCTCGCCGTCCAGCTCGGCGATCTCGGACTCCAGCTTGGCGCACACGGGAATGACCTGCGCCCCCTCTTTGACGGCCAGATCGGCCACCTGATTGTAATAGCCGACGTTTTTGTAATCGGCAAAGCCGTCCTCGTCCAGATTGGCGGCGTAGATGATGGGCTTGAGACTCAGCAGCTCGCTGGTGGCCAGAATGGCCTTGTCCTCGTCATCGCACTCAAAGGAGCGGGCCGAATTGCCGTCGTTGAGCCAGTCCTTCAACGCGGAGAACACTTCCACCTCATGCAGGAACTTCTTATCGGCCTTGGCGGCCTTCTGCGCCTTGTCGATGCGCCGCTCCACCATTTCCACGTCGGCCATGATCAGCTCAATGTCGATGATGCCGATGTCACGCAGGGGATCGGTGGAGCCTTCCACATGGATGACATTTTCATCGTCAAAACAGCGCACCACATGCACGATGGCGGCGCACTCACGGATGTTGGCCAAAAACTTGTTGCCCAGGCCCTCGCCCTTGGAAGCGCCCTTGACCAGACCGGCGATGTCCACGAACTCCACCACGGCGGGGGTGGTCTTCTTGGGGTTGTACATCTCGGTCAGCTTGTCCAGCCGGGAATCAGGCACAGCCACCACGCCCACGTTGGGGTCGATGGTGCAGAAGGGGTAGTTGGCGCTCTCGGCGCCGGCGTTGGTGATGGCATTGAACAGGGTGGACTTGCCCACGTTGGGAAGTCCCACGATACCTAATTTCATAATCTCTCGTTCTCCTTTATTTCCAAGGCTTTGCGGTGTTCAAACAGCGGATTTTACACCATTTTTACACCATTTTCCGTGCTGACAGCTTTCAAACTGCCGCACCGCATTTGCCATAGAATCATCTGTCACATGGACATATCTATCCATCGTGGTTTTGATGCTCGAATGGCCCAGCAGTTTTTGCAGCACCTTCGGCTGCACACCGCTTTCAATCGCTCTTGTGGCATACGTGTGCCGCAAAGCATGCATACAGAATCGCTTGATGCCCGCCTCGTCGCACAGCTTGTACAAGTGGGTATCGTAAGAACTGTTTTTTGCCGGTTCTCCCGTCCTCCAGTTGATGAACACAAGGTCACGCATCACAAGAAGGGTCTTTTCCCCAGTGCGGCGATCTATGTACTCCAACGTCTGGGAAAGCGTGCTCGCTTCTTTTTGCGTGCATCGGCTCATTAAAACCTTTTCAAGGATTTCACAGGCACGATTGGTCAGCGGGATGGTTCGATAACTGTGCATCGTTTTCGGCGGACCAGCACGCCAACAACCTTGCTTGTGCCGATACTCCAAAGTTTTGTTGACGGTCAATGTTCGCTTCTTGATGTCCACTGCATCCCATGTCAAACCGATTAATTCGCCGGTGCGCAACCCAGTTTCCAAGAGCAACGCGTACTGGTAATAATTGTGCGATCGTTTTGCCACTTCCATGAACTTTTCTTGCTCTTCCACCGTGAGGTATTTGATGTCATCCACGGCCTTGACGGGCTTAGTGTATCGGACCCCGTTCATCGGATGCTTTTCGATCAAGTCGTTCATCAGGGCCGAGCGAAACAGTGTCCCCATCGTAATGTATGTTTGTCGAATCGTGGACCCGGCGTATTTGTCGTCCATGTTGTTCAACACCATTTTGCAGTGCATCGGTTTTACCTCAGCCAACAGCATGTCGCCAATTACGGGTTGGATGTTGTAAACGTATCGTTCCCGATAATTTCGCCGGGTATTGGGCGACAAATCACCGACAACATGCGCAATCCAATACTCAAACCACGCATTCACGGTCATGTCCGATGGCACAAACACATTGTCATGCCTGTCAGCATATCGCGCATCATCCAGCCAATTGCGAGCCTCTGGAAGTGTGTGAAAGTATTTCTCGTGACGCACTCCGCGCTTGTCTACGAACCGCGCGAAAAACAAACCATCCTTTCTCTGGCAGATACCCTTGCCGCATTCTTTCCCTTTCAGGTTTTTGCCCATTTTACAGAACTCCTTTCCCGCTACGAGAAAAAAGCCCCATGCAACGAAAATAATTGTAACATGGGGGCTTTGTTTTCTCAAGAGCGAAGTGCGCTCAGATCACCATTTTGTTGCCAATGAACTGTTCAAATTCCTTGCGTTTGACCAGCTTTTTCGCGCCAACATAGAGCACAAACGGACAGTTCGGGGCACGAAGCATGCTGTCGATTTTGTTGATACCGATATTGCTATAGGCAGCAGCTTCTTTAATCGTCAAAGTCAGCTTTCGGTGAATCGGCACGCTTATGGCAGATCGCTTGCTTTCCGGTTGTAATATGGCTGGTAGGTCTATGTCATCCAGGGATGTCATGGGTTATCACCTCTCGCTGCGGAGGAATACATCCTGTACTCGATAGCAAGCAAATGATGATGGAACGCATCCCAGTCATCCTGATCTTGAATCGCATCCGTACAATGCTTTATGTAACTCAGCAGCAGAGGCGGTGCTACGTCCTCCTCCACAAATTCAAATGCCTGAAAAAGCAAACAGTCCACTTTTTCCTCATGTGAAAGATCAAAAACGGCGCAGATTTGAATGAGCGCTATAAAAAGGCTTACGCCCATGCCTTCCAGCAGTCCAGCCATGATGTCTGCATACTCGCCGGCAAACTCCGAACGGAGATGCTTGGTCCCATCTTTGCCCGTGATGCAAAACCCTGCATCAAGAAAACCTTCGGGCATAAAGCGTTTGTTGTTGGTCATTGTAAAAATCCTCCTGTATAATAATTTTCTGGGTTGAAGACCGCCCCCATCTTATAGGAGAAAAAATGGCCTTTTTTTCAGGGTATTTCAAAAAATTTTTTTCAAAAACCTTCAAATATTTTTTGTAACAGCGTTTGTATCAAGACCTCAACCCCCGGTAAGCCTTGGGACACAACGGATGTATCATGTAACAGAGTTGGGGGGCAATGCTAACCCCCAACTCAAAAGGGAAGCGGCTCATGATCACTATCGGTCAACTCCCAAAAGACCTCCTGAGGGGCCGGAGCGCCTAAATGCTCCATTGCTTCGTTTTTCAGCTCCGCATAGTTCACATATTGGCTCATGGGAATGGTGTAACGCTGATGGTTCCCCTGTGCATCAACAAAGCAATATGTGATGTCGGTGATTCGTCGGAATAATTGCTGCTGCTTGTCCCGACCCCGCAGCGTTTCTTCGACCATCTTCTTATAAATTTCTTCGGGTGGGAACACCGAAGTTATGAACACCTCGGACCACAAGGCAAAGATGTTGCAGTAGCGAGCATGGATTTGCGCCTTGTAGACATCCAGAATTTGTAAAATCGTAGAGAATGGTAGCTGCCCCTTGAGCTCGTCCATAAAGAGGATTCTCTGCCCCTCATAGGCATCAAAGCCACCGCCATCATAGTCGCTCAGCAAATAAACATCTTCCTCGCCTTGTTCTTCACATAACATCACGTACGTATGGGACTTTCCGGAGCCCGATTCGCCGACGAGGTAATGCACACGAATATCGCGCTTGACGGGCGTTTCCTTTTTCCTCTTGGCGAAGTATGCCGCACGTATCATGCGCTCATAACGTCGGTAAACAAAATTGCTTTCCATGATCTCGCCGGGCTTCATCCCTTGTTCGAGCATATCGGCAATGTCCTGTAAATCGGTTCGGCAGCCTTGATTTGCCTTGATTTCGCCCTTGCGGCACGTGTAAAGAATGGTTTCGCCTTTTTCATCGAAAGGCGGCTGCTTGGTGATGTACGCCTCTGCCTGATCTTTATTCCCCTTGGTGGCCTCAAAGTGCATGCCGACGGCATAAGCCTTCTTGATCTTCGAAAACCGCATGGAAACACTATCCTCCAAGACCATGTGGACATGGTGAAGGCCAGCAGCACTGACACAATAAATCCATGCCCCGGTGCGGTTCGGACCTGCGGCAGCCCACTCGTCCCGCAGTTGTTCGCATACCTCTTGGGGGGTCCCCGTATAGCCGTGCTGAGCTGGATTATTCAAAACTGCGAACCACGACCGACTGATGTCTGAAGCCACTTTATCATCTCCTTTCGTTACCCCACCGCCCTAACGTGCTCACGCCCACGGGAGAGAGCCACCGCCTTCGCTCGTCGCTTCGGCTGGTGATCTCTCCCGGTATCAGCTCTGAGGAATCCGATACAATGAAAGGCGTGTATAGGAGGGCGGTGTTACTGATATATGCTGATGAATACAGATGCTCTGGACCTGTTTGGATGCGGATAAACATCAACGGAATATGGCTGGAACTTTTCTGGGAAAACTTGGTTGCAAGCAGCCATAAAAGAGCAAAGGATATTATAGATATCCTCTTGGGACATAATGGGGTTAGCGAGGCAACCACCGCCCAGCCAAATGACATGGGGGCCGCTTTCACGGCGGTCAAATGCCTCGGCATCATCCGGGACTTGCACCCTCAAGAACAGAAGCAATACCTTGATGAGTTGGAATGCGAGCTCGTCGTTCATTCTTTCGCCGCCTTCTTCTGATCAATGACCTCGAGCACATCAGATTCCAGCGCTGCGGTTAGAAACGCCACATTGTCTTTCTTAAACGCGGCATGGATGACCATGGGCGGCAGATTACATAGGCCGAGCACACGTTGCAGTTCATCGGTCAAGACCCTTTCGATGGTCTCGGCAGGAACCTTCCGAAAATCTTCGTTTCGCAAAGCCCGATACCTAAAGCCGACAAAGCCACCGGCGCACCAACGAACCCCGTCAGCAAGCAGCAACTCACGCGAACAATTGGGGACCACTAAATGCGTGATCGTGGCCGTGGTGCTAATTGCACTGTGCAGCAAATCAGCGATATGCAGATAATCGGGCCAATGGCTTGCCGTAAGATTTCCCATAGCCTGAAGGCGAGCCCTTTCGCGAGCTTCTTTGTTGGCGCGGGCACAGTAATCTTTGTATGCCGACACAGCTTTGCCGATCGCCGCCCCGAGCGCGGCGAACATAGAGTTAAGTATTTGCAAGTTATGATGACCTCCTTTTGAGTTTGAGCTCTACATCTTTCCCGGCATCGGTTACTTCCACCACGACAAAGCCATTCAGCGCAGAATTGAATGCAGCTTTTATTGCCTGCGTATCACCGGGAGGTGGCTTACCCGTAGCCCTGTGGCGGCATTTATAACCATAGCCGCGTTTCGATATTGTAATCGTGACCAGCTCCCCATCCTGAACTGGTCTAAGTTCCCTCGAAGGATAACGAGGGTAGGACAGCAGCCGAAGTGCGGGAGCCAAAGTGGAGGCGCCAAGAACCTCCACAATGGCAGCCACAACGAGATTAATCAAGATCTATTGCGCTATCTAACAATCTAACTGTAACAATTTTTGCGAATTTGTTATACATCACCTCCACACGATCTCCGATGGCCGGGGTAAAATCCAGCGCCTTTACCTTGGCATCAGAAAGATAAATTTTCTCGGCAGAAACGCCCGTTCCGTGCTGGGGGTCAATCGCGTCTGCGAGGAAAAAATTCATACCTTCGATTGGCTTGTCGGAACCTTGGGGCACGAAGCTGGTTTTGCGCATTCCAATGATTTCACTCATAAAATCACCTCCTTACATATAACGAGGGGCACCAGAGGATGGTCTGATAGCCCTCTACTATAAGGGAGAAAAAATGGCCTTTTTTCAGGGTTTTTCAAACAACTTTTTGAAGAGAGGGGGGTGAGCCCCCCCTCTTCACTATCCTTACTTGCGCTTGCGCTTGCGTTTGCGGCGATACCGATCGGGCGAAACGAGCCCCTTTTTGATCAGTCGATTCTGGGCTGCTTTCATGGATTCGCTTACGCTTTGTACCGACACCCCCTCCTCTTGAGCAATCTGGGTCAAAGACTTGCCGTCCGCCCTGCTCTGTGCACGGCGCTGCTGGGTTTTGGTAAGCGCATTCCAAATCTCGACTACGCTCTCTTCTTCCTCGAAGTCGAAGTGGTCGCTGAAGGCATGAGATGCCTTGCCGTCCGAGGATTCCAGATCGTTCTTATCGCCGTAATCGTTATGGTACCTCCGCTTTCTGGCATAGTTTTCTTCCTTGGTTTCCATCTCCCTGATTACAGCTACAATTTCTGGCGGAATATCCGATGCATTGATGAGGGTATCTTCTCCCGTCACGCTGTGGTAAACGATCACGTCCTTATCGTTTTTAGGGGAAAAATTGGTATTCATGTTGAATACCTCCTTATGAATTACTCACCCATCCAACCGAACTCGATTGAATAGGTTGTACCCCCTAATACCGACACGTTTAATTGACAATCGAACTCATTACCCCAACGTCTACAACAAAAACGAAATTCACAATTTTCAAAACCAGCGCGATCACAACGATGTATCGCCGGCTCAGCACGCCTTGCGCGCAAATCGTTCATGCGATTACAACGTGTAATAAATTTATAGGTCTAAAAATTAATTTTCGTAAAATCTGCACAAATTCCTTTGCGAAAATTGTGCTTATTGCACAATTCGATTTATGTGGACAACAAAAGGGGCAAGAACAGCAGTTAGCCATCCTTGCCCGTAAAAAAAGAAAACTCACTGCCCCGTTATGAAGCAGTGAGAATCTTAGCCCCAAGTATAGATCATTCCATGCATAATTTCCCTTGCCAACATCATTTTTCCAGCCTATAATGAAACAAATACCATAAAAAAGGAGAGAATCGCATGTCGAAACACAAACTGATTGCACTTTTCGCAGCGCTGATGCTGTTCGCACTGACTGCTTGCGGAAATACATCTTCCACCCAGCCCCCGGAGGAAATTCCTCCCGCGGTGACGCAGCCCGACAAAACAGCCCCGGAAGCTACTCCTACCCTTCCCGAAGAAGTTCCCGCCATCGAAAATGAACCCGATACTGATGCGGAGATCGTGGAGCCCACGGTGACCGAGGAGCCCGAAGCAACTGAGGAGCCCAAAGAACCCGAAGCAGTGGAGCAGCCCCAACAGGAGGAGCCCACGGTGACGGAGCAGGTACAGCAGGGGGTGGGGGACGCGCCTAAACCATCTACCTCGCAGAAGGAGGAACAAGCCAAGCAGCAATCCCAGCAGGCCCAGCAGCAAGTGCCGCAAAACAACAACGGCTGGGTAACCAATCTATCTCCCAGCGATCCCATCCCCCAGAAGGTCCAGCAAGCCATTAATAATTATGGATATACCATCAGCGGAGGTAACCTCTACTATGAACACAGAGGAAATACCGAATTAGTGGGACCATGGCAAGGTATATCCAACTCCGGACTTCCAGCTAATGATATTTCCAAGGGTTACTACTACATCAAGGGTACAGGCGATATGTACGATCAGAACGGAAATTATATTGGTATCTGGGGACCTGAAACACCGATAGGCCGCATGACCGATGAAGAATGGGAGCAGAGAGAACAGCAGATGCATCAAAACAATATAGAAAACGCCCAAAAAATTTACGGAGACTAAAACCAAACGGAGAGAGCTAATCCTTAATGGGAGGTGCTCTCTCCTTAAACATAAGCAAGGAGGAAAACCATGAAGAAACGAATAACCT
Organism: Oscillospiraceae bacterium; assembly: GCA_045602885.1. Lineage (GTDB taxonomy): Bacteria > Bacillota > Clostridia > Oscillospirales > Oscillospiraceae > JAJPXI01. The sequence continues at coordinate 6,694 of JAZSCJ010000016.1, read as the reverse complement.
CACTTTTTCTTGCAATCATTACAACCCTATCACTTCTACCAACCTCTGTATTCGCAGACAGCTCAGGTACAGGAGTAGGTAACGGTGATTCAGACCACGATATAGTAAACAAGGCCTTCTATACATGGAATGATCCATATCTCGGGCTGCGTTTTAGCGTGGTAAACAATTACGGAGAGCTGGTAACCCTTTTCTACGACACCGTCGACGTAGACGCCAGCAAACCCACCACCAACTGGAAACCACAGCTAAGTAATAAATTCAACAAGAACACAGCAACACTAGCAAAAGACCACACAATCCTCACCACCCACGCTGCAGGTAAATACGTAGCCGAGCAGATAATTCTAGACAACCCCAAATTAGCCGCACACATCTTGGGTTTATCGGAGGAAGCGGTGGACATAAGTAAAGCGGAGGCGTTGGCCAATGCCAGACCCTTTTTTAGATATTGGGATTTAAGTTCTCTTCCCTTGTTGGGACAGGGACTTTTTTTATGTCCATGAGCCGAGGGGACGCGTGACACACCATCCCTTGATACCGTCAAGACCAAAAAAATATTGAGAATTTTATGCTGTTTTTGAGGAGCCAATATTTTTGTTGCAAGTGGCTTCGCCAGTCTGGACAGTCCGGTCTGGTGCGTCTTTCTGTAGTCAAGCGCAGCAAGCAGCAAGCATGCTGTCGCAAATGATTATTTTAGGAGGACGAAACACATGAAACAGACCACAAAAATGAGCCGAGCCGTTTCCCAGCTTGAACACATCTACAACGCATTGAACACGGATTTTTTTGAAAGTGCACTTCCAATCCCGATTATTACAGTTCAGAGCAAACCGGGGACTTATGGACATTGCAGTACATCGAAGGTTTGGCAGCGAAAAGAGGATAACGCCTATGAGCTGAACATTGCCGCCGAAGTTCTCAATTACGCCATCGAGGAAACCCTTGACACCATGATTCACGAAATGGTGCATCTGTACTGCCGGGAGAATGGGATTAAGGAAGTCAGCCGGGGCGGGACATATCACAACGGACGCTTTAAGGAAGAAGCCGAAAAACGCGGGCTTGAATGTTTCAAGTGCGGGCAGTATGGGTGGAATACCCGACCCAGCGATAAGCTCATTGAATATGCACTTTCAAAAGATTGGAATGAGATTCGCATTGGTCGAAACAGCGGCTTTCAGCCGATCCGCATTGGCGGCACCGGAACAAGTCAACCCGGAATTGTGTCGGGTGGCGAACGTAGACCGAGCAGTACAAGAAAACTGATTTGCCCTTGCTGTGGTCAATCGGTACGAGCCACAAAGGCGGTCAATATTCTCTGTGGCGATTGCATGGTTAAAATGATCGAGGCATGAGGGAGGTAAAAACGATGTGCGCAAGTGGATGGCTGTTTATCGGATTCTGGCTTGGCATTCTGGTCGCGCTGGTTGGAATTTTGGTTGTTCTCGCAGTTCAAAGCATTAAGAAGGATGTTGCAGCGTTTCGGAAAGACTTGGATGAAACGGAATGATCGCACAAAAAAACAGAGCAGGATTCGTCCTGCTCTGTTGCTGTTTTTTCTTTTGTTGCATGGGGGTTCTCGTATCTGTTTGCCCGTACTTTTTACACCATTCCTACACCATTTTTGCATTGAGCTTTATGATGTTATATGGAGCTGTATTTTCTTGGAAACCCGGAACTCCTTGGGGCCGTGTGGTTTCATGGTTTTTTATCGTCCCTCATGAAATTATGAAATTCGGCCGCCATCTTACGATACCTAATTTCATAGCACAAAAACCTTTCTTTGGTTCAATCTGTTTGGAAAACCTTATTTCTGTTTTTTGGGGTATGTGGTCAGCTCCACCCGAAGGGGTGCTCCAGATCCAGCGGCTCTTTCAGGCAGAAGGTAAAGCTGCCGGCGGCAACCGCTTTGCTTGCGTCGTTGAACAGCTCCACGCGCATGACACAAAGGGTCTTACCCATCTTTTCCGCCGTGGCAATGCAGCGGATGATATCGCCGGTTGCCGGGCGCAGGAAATTCAAGCCGTAATTGGCGGTAACAGCGGCATAGCCGGAGGCGATCACGCCCACCCCGGCCACGGTATCGGCCAGCGTGGCCAGACAGCCGCCGTGGACGATGCCCTGCATATTCAGATTTTCCGGGCCGATGTGCAGCTCGCCCTCGGCATAGCCTGCCTCGGCCCGTACGATGCGAACATTGGAATTGGCGGAAAAGTGACCCCGCCGATTCATGTGGTCGATCAGCATGGCTTGAAAGGCCTTCTTTTTTTGCTCAGCGCAAGAATCCATCGAGTATTTTCTCCTCCGCTTCCTGTTCGGTCAAGCCCAGCGTCATGAGCTTGAGGATCTGGTCGCCGGCAATGCGGCCGATGGCTGCCTCATGGATCAGCTGGGCGTCCATGTGGTCGGCCGTAATGGCGGGCACAGCCTTGATCTTGGCCTGATCCATAATGATGGCGTCGCATTGGACATGGCCAAAACACTTGCACTGTCCTACTACATTGGGGTAAAAGTTCTGCACCGAGGTGTCCTGTGCCACCGAACGGGAGATGACGCGGCCGTTGGCCCCTTCCCCGGCCAGAATCACGTCCATGGTGGAGTCGGCCAGCTGGTCACCGTGGGTCAGCAGCTTTTCGGTAATGACGATCTCGGCGTCCTTACCCACCACCACTTTGGTATAGCGCTTGGTGGAGTCTACGCCGCGCAGCTGGGTGGTTTCCATATTCATGGAGGCACCGGCCTCCAGATAGACCACCGTCTGGGGGTTCATGATGCGTCCACCGGTGCCGTCGCCGTCACCGTAGTGCTTTTCCACATAGCGCACCTTGGAATTTTCCCCGATATAAAAGGTGTGGATGCCATCGTGCTGGCTGGTTTCACAGCCGGAATTGTGAATGCCGCAGCCGGCCACAATGGTCACGTCGCAGTCCTCACCGATGAAAAAGTCGTTGTACACCATTTCCACCACACCCATCTGGGTGATGATGACCGGGATGTGGACCGACTCATTTTGCGTGCCTGCCTTGATATGGATGTCGATGCCCGACTTGTCCTGCTTGGTGGCGATCTCAATGTTGGCCGTGGAGGCCCGGCTATCCAGCTGGCCGTCCTTGCGGATGCTGTAAGCGCCCTGGGGCACCTTTTCCAGATCGGCGATCTGCCGCAGCAGCTGCTGATCGATCTTGCTTTCAAATGCGCTCATCAGGACACCCCCCCGCTCAAATAGCTGCAGCCTGCCGTGGTGTTGGCCAGGATCTGCGGGAATATTTCATCCTTGGGCCCGTGCTGGGCGATTTGGCCGTCGGACACCATGACGATCTCGTCGGCCAGATTGATGATGCGCTCCTGATGGGAAATGATGAGCAGCGTAGACTCCCGGCGGTCATGGATCATGCGGAAGGTTTCGGTCAGCTTGGCGAAGGACCACAGGTCAATGCCGGCTTCCGGCTCGTCAAAGATCATCAGACCCGACTTGCGGGCCAGAATGGTGGCGATCTCAATGCGCTTGACCTCGCCGCCCGACAGGGAGGTATCCACCTCACGGTCGATGTAATCGCCGGCGCACAAACCTACCCGGGTCAGATACTGACAGCACTCCTCCTGCGTCAGCGTTTCACTGCCGGCGGCCAGCGCCAGCAGGTCACGCACACGCAGACCCTTGAACCGGGGCGGCTGCTGAAAGCCGTAGCTGACACCCAGCTTGGCGCGCTCGGTGATGCTCAGATTGGTCACATCGATCCCATTCCAGAGGATTTGGCCGCCGGTCACCGGGACCAGACCCATGATGGCCTTGGCCAGCGTGGTCTTGCCGCCGCCGTTGGGGCCGGTGATGACCACAAATTTATTGTCGTCTACCGTCAGCGAGATATTTTTCAGGATGTTCAGTTGCCCATCCTCATTCTCGACATGATAGGACAGATTTTTAATTTCCAGCATATCAGTTTATCTCCTTGCGTTGTTCCGATCTTATCCGCATCGTTTCAAATTCAGACACATTACGCCATTTTACCGTTTGACATTGTACCACAAAAGATGCTCTGACACAAGGGGCGCAGGCCCGCTATTCTTCATAGTATGGACTGATATTCTGAAAATTAGGAGGGCGTTTTCTATGCAAGCGCAACAACTTTCCCCGTCCGGGCCCAATCCGGGTATGTACGGCAGCGACCGGGACATCTTCCTGCGTGTCTGGCAGCGGGTCATGCCGGACGTCTCCCCCACCTGCCCCATCCTTGTGGATCCCCCGGCGCAGACTCTGCCTGTCACCCCCACCCTGGATTCCTGCGAAGATGACTTCCCTTCCCGGGAGGATGTACCCTGTCTGGGCTGCGGTGCGCAGAGCGAGGGGGAGCGACTGCGTGAGTTTATCGCACGGGAGCTGGCCTGCTGGAAGGCTTACCAATACTTGAGCCGCCGGGCAAACGGCCAGAGCGTTCGGGTGCTGTCCTCGCTGGCCGCCTGCTGCCGTCAACGAGCCAAGCGCCTGTCGGCTGCACTGTTTCTTGCCTCCGGCGTGCGCTTTTTCCCGGCCGGGCAGACCACCATTTCCCTGCCACGCTCCTATTTTGGCGCACTTCGGGAGCATTTTCTGGCCGAGCAGGACCGTGGCTGCGCCTACCGGGCAGCGGCCGACGAGTGCATGGATTTATGTCTGCACGCATTGTATCTGCAACTGGCCGACGAGTGCATGGAGCACGCCGGGCGCATTCGCACCCTGCTGGAGCACACATAAAAAAACGGTGCTGTTCGGATCCGTTCCGAACAGCACCGTTTTTTATACTTGGATATTCCGCAGAACAGGTCAGGCACCGGCCACAGCCTGTGCCGTAACGGCCTGCTTCTCCTCGATGGCTTCCTTGAGCAGCATGTCCTTGACCTTCATCAGACGGATGGTGTTGGAGCGCTCGTTCTCGTCCAGCTTCATAGAGATATACTTGATGGTCTCCTTCATCTGGGGGATCTTGACGTACTCCAGCGCGTTGACGCGGCGGCGCGTCTTTTCGATCTCCTCGGCCAAAAGCTGAGAAGCCTTTTCCATCTGGGCCAGCTTGAGCATATCCTGGAACACACGGGACAGCGCGTCTACCGCGGTATCCAGTTCGCCCGAGGTGGCAGCAAAGCCATAGGGATAGATCTCGCCCGGATCGTCGTTGCGGGTCTTGAACTGATACTCGGGCACATTGACCGACATGACGTTCTGGAAGGTCATATCCAGCTCGACGCTCTGCTTGGGATACAGCAGGGCCTGCTGCATGGCCTCCGAAGACATGATGGCCGACGCCACGGTAAAGGAGCCGTGGGCACGCATCAAGCCCTCTTCCACCTTGGCACGCAGAGCACGGTTTTCACGCACCACGTCCATAAACTGCTTCATCAGCTCATCACGCTTATCCTTGAGCAGCTTATGACCACGCACCGAGGTCTTGAGCCGGGCCTTGAGCTTGGTCAGCTCCTGCCGGGTGGGGTTTACATTGATCGCAGGTATGGCAAATCACTCCTTCCTACACCCCGCACAGCGGGGCGGCGCAAGTGCGCCGTAAATTGCCAACGGCAATTCCGCAGGGCGAATTTATTTCGCCCGAGGATGTGAAATCATCTCGGGGATCCCCGAAAAGGAGCGGTTTACTGCTCCTTTTGGGGAAGTACTTGTCGATATACTCGGTCTTGATACGCTTGAGCTCGCCCTTGGGCAGAATGGACATCAGCTCCCAGCCCAGATCCAGCGTTTCAAAGATGGAACGGTTGGCCTCCGAGCCCTGGCCCACGTAACGCTGCTCGAACTCATCGGCGAACTTGGCGTACAGCAGGTCGGTGGGAGACAGTGCAGCTTCGCCCAGAATGGACATCAGCTCCTTGTTCTCCTTACCGGTTGCATAGGCGGCGAACAGCTGGTTCATGGTGTTGGCGTGGTCCTCACGGGTCTTGTCGGGGCCAACGCCCTTGTCCTTCAAGCGGGACAGGGAGGGCAGCACGTCCACGGGGGGATTGATGCCCTTACGGAACAGCTCACGGGACAGGATGATCTGACCCTCGGTGATGAAACCGGTCAGGTCGGGGATGGGGTGGGTCTTGTCGTCTTCGGGCATGGTCAGAATGGGAACCATGGTGATGGAGCCCTTCTTGCCCAGCTGACGGCCGGCGCGCTCGTACATGGTGGCCAAGTCGGTGTACAGGTAGCCGGGATAGCCACGGCGGCCGGGCACTTCCTTCTTGGCGGCCGAAACCTCACGCAGAGCCTCAGCGTAGTTGGTGATGTCGGTCAGGATGACCAGAACGTGCATATCCTTCTCGAAGGCCAGATACTCGGCGGCGGTCAGCGCCATACGGGGGGTGGCGATACGTTCGACGGCCGGGTCGTTGGCCAGGTTGGTGAACAGCACGGTACGGTCGATGGCGCCGGTGCGGGTAAACTCCTCCACGAAGAAGTTGGACTCTTCAAAGGTGATACCGATGGCGGCGAACACGACGGCGAAGTTGGCGGCCTCGTCACCCAGCACCTTGGCCTGACGGGCGATCTGGGCAGCCAGATTGTTGTGGGGCAGACCGGAGCCCGAGAAGATGGGCAGCTTCTGGCCACGAACCAGCGTGTTCAGACCGTCGATGGAAGAAATGCCGGTCTGGGTGAACTCGTTGGGGTAGTCACGGGCGGCGGGGTTCATGGGCAGACCGTTGATGTCGCGGTACTCCTCGG
>JAZSCJ010000015.1:0-17701 GCA_045602885.1 Oscillospiraceae bacterium | reverse complement strand
TGATCCCGGCGGCAAGCCAGTCCTTGATGTATTTGGAGGGGTTGCCAGCGCCGGTGGTCACCACGTCAACCTTTTCCTCGATCACAACGCTGGCCACTTCGTCGGCAAACGGGCTGAGCAGCATGATGTTTACGCCGATGGGCTTGGCGGTGATGCTCTTTGCGATCTGGATCTGCTGTCTGACATAATCGCCGGGTGCGTTTCCGGCCGCAATAATGCCAAGACCGCCGCCGTTGGAAACGGCAGCGGCCAGTTTGCCGTCAGCGATCCAAGCCATACCACCCTGAAATACCGGGTATTCGATACCCAGCATTTCACAAATTGCTGACTTAATCATAGCATTAACCCTTTTTGCTCTGGATGAACTTGTCCAGATCGTCGATGGTCTCCACCTTCTGATCCAGCTCGATCTCGATGCCGATCTCGTCTTCCAGGTTCATGAGCAGCTCCACGGTGTCCAGGGAGTCGATGCCCAGGTCGGCGAACTTGCTGTCGGGCTTGACGGCGGAAATGTCACAGCCGGTGCGCTCCGAAACGATTTTTGCAATAGCGTCAAAATACATGATAAAAAGCCTCCAAAATAAATTTCAAGCAGCGCAGCGCTGCTCGTGCTTTCTATTATATTAACCCATCGTTCCCTCAAAGAAACCGCGGCGTTCCTAAATCGTTCCTGAATTGTAAAAATTTAATAAAATGATGGCATAAGAAAAAGAGGCATGATAAAATCATGCCGCTTTGGGAAAAGCAAGTACGTTAAGTTAGGGCTGCGCGGTGCTCCGGCGGTGCGTTGGGGATGGTTACAGATCGACCGTCAAAACCTTTTTCAGCTGGGCAAAGCGGGGCAGGGAATTTTCCTTGACCAGCGCAGGCTCGCCCTGGATGAGGGGCAGCACATAATCCAGGAAGGGCTGCTCGATGCCGTTGCCGGCAGCATTGATCCATTCACGGGGGACCTTTTTCTCCACGTTGGCCACATCGGTCAGACCGATGAGAACGGGCTGGCAGGTGTACTTGCCGCCCTCGCGGGTGCAGGAGAAGGCAACCATTTTATCGGTGGTGCCGGCCACAGCCTGCTCCACGGCGACCCGACCGGCCATCTTGGCTTCCTCAATATCGGTCAGAGAGGCCAGATGTGCGCCGCAACGCTGCAGCAGGGACAGCTCGATGCCGCGCACCTTGGCGCCGGTGCGCTCCTTGACCGCTTCGGCCAGACGGACGGCCAGACCGCCCAGCTGAACGTGGCCAAAGCCGTCGGTGGCCGAAACGTTGCCCTCGGAAACGAAGGTGCCGTCGGCGTAGTGGATGCCCTCGGACACGGCGACCATGCAGTTGCCGGTGCGGTTGTAAATTTCGGTCACGTCGGCCAGGAACTGATCCATGTCGAAATCCACCTCGGGCAGATAGACCAGATCGGGGCCGCAGCCGGTCAGAGAGGCCAACGCGGCCGAACCGGCCAGCCAGCCGGCGTGACGGCCCATGATCTCAATGACGGTGACCATGCCGGTGTTGTACACGTGGCAGTCCTGCCAGACCTCGGCGCAGGAGGTGGCGATATACTTGGCGGCCGAGGCAAAGCCGGGGCAGTGGTCGGTGCCGAACAGATCGTTGTCGATGGTCTTGGGCACGCCCATGATGCGGCACTCATAACCGACCTTCTGCATATATTTGGAGATCTTGTTGCAGGTGTCCATGGAATCGTTGCCGCCGTTATAGAAGAAGTAACGCACGTCGTACTTCTGGAAAATTTCCAAAATGCGCTTGTAATCGGTGTCGTCCTTGTCGGGATCGGCCAGCTTGTAACGGCAGGAGCCCAGCGCGGAGGAGGGGGTGTACTGCAGCAGATCCAGCTCGGCGGGATCTTCGCAGCCCATGTCGTACAGCTTGTCGTCCAGCACGCCCTTGATGCCGTGGGCAGCGCCCAGCACGCGGGTGATGCAGTCACTGGCCAGCGCGGCCTGAATGACGCCCTGGGCGCTGGCGTTGATGACGGCGGTGGGGCCGCCGGACTGACCGATGATACAAGTGCCCTTCAATTGACTCATGATGATAACCTCCAGTTTGAGAAATCAAGTGGGTTTCATTGGAGTAAATTATAACATGGGTGCTTGCGTTTATCAATTGGAAATGGTAAAATTATTCCATCCATGAAAATAAAGGAGATGTCCGATTATGCCTCTGGTAAACTCGACTGAAATGTTCAAGAAAGCCTACAATGGCGGTTATGCCATCGGCGCGTTCAATGTCAACAACATGGAAATCGTTCAGGGTATCACCGAAGCGGCAGCAGAAGTGAATGCTCCCCTGATTCTGCAGGTCTCCAAGGGCGCCCGTGCCTACGCCAATCACACCTACCTGATGAAGCTGGTGGAGGCTGCTGTCATTGAGACCGGCCTGCCCATCGTGCTGCATCTGGATCACGGTGACAGCTTTGAAACCTGCAAAAGCTGCATTGACGGCGGTTTTACCTCGGTCATGATCGACGCCAGCTCCAAGCCCTTCGAGGAGAACATTGAGATCACCAAAAAGGTGGTCGAGTATGCCCATGAGCGCGGCGTGACCGTGGAGGCTGAGCTGGGCTCGCTGGCCGGCGTGGAGGATGAGGTCTGCGTTTCCGCCGAAGATTCTTCCTACACCCGTCCCGAGGAAGTGGAGGAGTTTGTCGCCCGCACCGGCTGTGACTCGCTGGCCATCGCCATCGGCACCAGCCACGGCGCTTACAAGTTCACCCCCGAGCAGTGCACCGTGAACGAGCAGGGCATTCTGGTGCCCCCGCCGCTGCGCTTTGATATTCTGGAAGAGGTCTCCATGCGCCTGCCCGGCTTCCCCATCGTACTGCACGGCTCTTCTTCGGTGCCCCAGGAGTTTGTCAAGATGGTCAACACCTACGGCGGCAATATGCCCAACGCAGTGGGCGTACCCGAGGAGCAGCTGCGCAAGGCCGCTGCCATGTCGGTGTGCAAGATCAACATTGACTCCGACCTGCGTCTGGCCATGACCGGCACCGTGCGTCAGTTCATGGCGGAGAACCCTTCCAAGTTTGACCCCCGTGAGTATCTCAAGCCCGCCCGTGCCGCTATCAAGGAGATGGTCAAGCACAAGCTGATCCACGTGCTGGGTTGCGACGGCAAGGCCTGATTTTGCAAACGCTTGATTTTCCACGGAAATTCGAGTATAATACGTTCATTCAAACTTTGGAGGTTTTTTGACCATGGCTCAGATCACAAAAGATACCATCATTGGCGACATTCTGGACATCGCTCCCGAGACCGCTCCCGTGTTCCTGTCCATCGGCATGCACTGCCTGGGCTGCCCCTCTGCCCGCGGTGAAACGGTGGAGCAGGCCTGCATGGTGCACGGCGTGGACGTGAATGATCTGCTGGCAAAGCTGAACAGCGTTTCTGCCGGCAAGTAAGTTGCAACGAAAAAGGAGCGGCGCTGCCGCTCCTTTTTTCAACGCATTTCATGGGAGGAGCCAAATGGAACTGACACCACGCCTGCGCGCTGTGGCCGCGCTGGTGCCGCAGGGCGCGGCCTTTGCCGATATTGGCACCGATCACGCCTATTTGCCCGCATGGCTGCTTACCCGGGGTGTGATCGACCGGGCCATTGCCGCCGATCTGCGCGACGGCCCACTGCAGCGTGCCCGGGAAACGGCCCAGAAATATGTTGTGGCCGACCGGATGGATTTTCGTCTTTGCGACGGCTTGACCGGCCTGCACTCCGGTGAGGCCGACACCATTGCCATTGCCGGTATGGGCGGTGATACCATTGCCCACATTCTGGCCCAGGCACCCTGGACCCGGTCTGCCGGGATCACTCTGATCCTGCAGCCCATGAGTTCGCAGCCCGATCTGCGGCAGTGGCTGCAGAAAAACGGATATTGCATCCAAAAGGAAACCATTGCCCGGGAAGGGGAAAAGCTCTATACCATTTTGCTGGTTGAGTCCGGGAGGATGGATGCCCTGTCGCCGGCCGAGCTTTGGGCCGGGCGGCAGAGCAATGACCCGCTGCGGAGGGAATGGTTGGATCATGTGGCGGAAAAGGTGCAAAAAGCACTGACCGGACAGCGCGCCGCGGCCCGACCCGATGAAGCGGCTTTGGCGCAGCTTACGGAGATTTTGGACGGCCTGCGGGCCATGAAAGAGGAGTGGAACGCATGGCAACGGTAAAGGAGATCTACCGCTATCTGGACGCAAAAGCGCCCTTTTCCTCCCAGCTTGGCTTTGATAACGCCGGGTTTCTGGTGGGGCGCGGGGACAAGACGGTCAAACGAATTTTGGTGGCGCTGGACATCACCGAGGCGGTAGCCGAGGAAGCGGCATCCCTGCAGGCCGATTTGATCGTGTCCCATCATCCTGTCATTTGGGAAGGGGCCAAATCGGTCACCGATGAGACCCTGTTGGGGCGCAAACTGCTGGCGCTGATCTCCCGCGACATTGCAGCCATCTGCGCCCACACCAATCTGGACGCTGCCCGGGGCGGCGTCAACGACAGTCTGGCCGCCGCGCTGGGGCTGAAGGATACGGCGCTGCTCAAGGTGTACGGCACCTATGATGATGGCACACCTTACGGCATTGAGCAGGTGGGCGTGCTGCCTCATGGCCCGGTGCCGCTGACAGAGTTTGCCGCCGCGGTGAAGCAGGCGCTGGGCGCTCACGGTGTGCGCTATGTGGATGCGGGCAAGCCGGTTTGCAAGGTGGCCGTGGGCGGCGGAAGCTGTTCGGGCTCGATGCGGGAGGTGCTGGCGGCCGGATGCGACACCTTTGTGACGGCCGACGTCAAGTACGACGGGTTTCTGGACGCAAAGGCCTTGGGGCTCAATCTGATCGATGCCGGCCATTATCCCACGGAAAATGTCGTGTGTCCCGTTCTGGTGGACTGGCTGAAACAGGGCTTCCCGGAGATCGAAGTGCTCCTTTCCGGGCATAAAGAGGTATTTGATTGCCTGTAACACTTGCAAAATTCATCATATTGCGATATAATTTTTAGCGAATTTTCAGAACAAAAGAAGGGAAGGATACCATGTCCGGACATTCCAAATGGCATAATATTCAGAAAACCAAAGGCGCGATGGACGCCAAGCGTTCCGCGGCCTTTACCAAGATCGCCAAGGAGATCATCGTGGCCGTCAAAACCGGCGGCAGCGGTGACCCGGCCAACAACTCCCGTCTGGCCACCGTCATCGCCAAGGCCAAAGCGGTCAACATGCCCAACGACAACATCAAGCGCACCATTGAAAAGGCGCTGGGCGCCGGTAACACCGACAACTACGAGAATGTTACTTACGAAGGCTACGGCCCCTCGGGCGTTGCCGTGATCATTGAGGCGCTGACCGACAACCGCAACCGTACCGCTCCTGAAGTGCGCCACCTGCTGGACAAGTACGGCAAGGGTCTGGGCGCTACCGGCTGTGTGTCCTGGTCCTTTGACCAGAAGGGCGTGCTGGTCATGGAGCGCGAGGATCTGGATGAGGACACCGTTATGATGGACGCGCTGGATGCCGGTGCGGCTGACTTTGAGCCCGACGGCGATCTGTTTGAGATCACCACCGCGCCCGACGACTTCGGTGCTGTGCTGGAGGCCCTGCAGGCCAAGGGCTATACCTTCCTGTCGGCTGCCGTGGAAATGGTGCCCCAGAACTATGTCACTCTGGAGAGCGAAGAGGACATCAAGAACATGGAAAAGCTCATTGACCTGTTGGAGGACAACGACGACGTTCAGCATGTCTACCACAACTGGGAAAACAACGATTAAATTGTGAGCAAAGAAAAGAGGCATGCGTTAGCATGCCTCTTTTGTTATTTGGTTTCGGCCCGGGTGAGCTTTTTCATCCAGGTATATTTGCGGAAGTGCAGGAAGGTGGGCAGGCACTTGAAGATCTGGTCGGACTGGATGACCACCACGACCCATTCCACCGGCAGCTTCCACCAGAAGGCGGCGGCAAAGGACAAGGGCATGACGATGCACCAGGTGCTGATCAGATTCATTTTCATGGTGAATGCGCCGTCGCCGCCACCCTGGAAGATACCAAAGCTGACCGGCATCTGATAGGACATGCCCACCATGATCAAACCCATAATGGCGATCAGATTGGAGGCCATATGAATGGCCTCGTCGTTAAGCTCGTAAAGGGAGAGCAGGGGTGTGCGCAGCAGCACCAGCGCAATGCCCAGCACCAAACCGATCAGCAGATCGATGCAGGAAAGCGTGCGCGCGTCCGATTTGATGCGCTCCATATCACCCCGTCCGATGGCGGTTCCGATCATGACCGCCGAGGTGGAGGACATGGCCACCACGATGACCTTCAAATACTGATAGAAGGTGGTGGCCACCGAGTTGGCCGCAATGGCGTTGTCCGACAGGTGCCCCAGAATGGCGGTCTGCATGGGCACCGATACGCCCCACAGCACGGTGGCGCACATGATGGGGAAGTACACCTTGCGGTAGTCCCGGCTGAGCAAAACATCGCGTCGGAAAGGGTTGCTCTGAAACAGACGCAGCTTGTTGTCAAAGCGGAGCAGATAGATCAGCACGACGATCAGCTCAATGCATCGGGCGATCAGCGTACCGATGGCCGCGCCGGCAATGCCCAGCTGGGGAAAACCCAGCTTGCCGAAGATGAGCAGGTAATTGATGCCCACATTGACCACAAGGGACAAAACCGACACATAGAAGGAGATGCGTACCGTTTCCACCGCACGCAGGGCGGCCATGAGAGTCTGGGTCACCACAAACAGCAGGAAGGTCCAGGAGATGAGCACCAGATATGTCTTGCCCTGGGCAAGGATGGCCGGGGCGGAGGTAAAGATGCGCAAAATGGGCAGGGGGATGATCTGGCAAAGCAGGATCAGAATGACACTGACCCCGATGCCCAGCTTCAGCGCGATGCCGGTCAGCGTGCGGATGGGGTCGGTTCGCCGCTGGCCCCAGTATTGCGCGGCCAGCGCCACCAGCGCATTGCCGATGGAGATGGCAAACTGCTGCACCAAAAAGAAGATCTGGTTGACAATGGCGGCGCCGCTGAGTGCATCCTGGCTGTAGATGCCCAGCATCAGATTGTCGGCCATGTTGACGCTGTATGCGATGAGATTTTGCAGCGCAACCGTGATCAGCATGGGGAACAACGCGCGGTAAAAGCTGCGATTATGGGTGAAAAAGTGGTGTTGATGTTGCATTACCATTGTCCCTCGTCCTGCATTTCTCGAATGAGTTTTTGGTCGGCCTTGGAGGACAGATCCAGCTTTTCAAACAGATCCGGACGGCGTTGGCGGGTGCGTAAAATGGCCTGCTTGCGCCGCCATTTTTGCACATTGGCATGGTGGCCGGACAGCAGGATGGGGGGCACGCTGCGCCCGTGCCACACCTCGGGCCGGGAGTACTGGGGATACTCCAGCATGCCGTTGAAGTGGCTTTCATCCTCAAAGCACTCGGGATCGGACAGCACGCCGGGCACCATACGGGCCACGGCATCGGCCACGCACATGGCCGGCAGCTCGCCGCCGGTCAGCACGAAGTCGCCGATGGAAAGCTCTTCGTCCACACATTCCTCAATGAACCGCTCGTCGATGCCCTCGTAATGGCCGCAGACCAAAATCAGATGGTCATAGTCGTTGAGCAGACGCTTGGCGTGGGTCTGATTGAAGGTCTGTCCGGCGGGGGAGAGATAGATGGTGCGCCCGGGGCCGTAGGTGTCCACAATGTGCTTCCAGCATTGGTACAGAGGGTCAGCCTGCATCACAGCGCCCCGGCCGCCGCCGTAGGGGTAGTTGTCCACCTGCTTTTGTTTGTTCAGGGTGTAATCCCGGATCTGATGCGCCTCAATGCGTATCAGATCTCGTTCCTGCGCACGACCCAAAATGGACTCATTCATCATGTCGCCCACAGTCAGGTCGAACAGCGTCATAATATCAATACGGTACATCCGCTCAGAGCTCCATTCCTTCGATCAAACGTACACGGACATAGCCGCCGTCCACGTTGGTCTCCACCAAGAATTCGTCTACGGCAGGGATCATGTACTGCTTGCCCTCACCCTTGACCACATAGACCTGATTGGCCGGCGGAGTCAGAATATCGGTGATGGTGCCAAGCACAGCATCCGTGTCGGCATCACGCACTTCCAGACCGAACAGATCGGCCAGAAAGTGGCGGCCCTCGGGCAGCTTAGCGTCATCACGGTCGATGTGGACCACCTTGTTTTTCAGCGCCATGGCGGCGTCGATATCATGAACCCCGGCCAGCTTGGCGATGACGTTGTTTTTGTGGGGGCGTGCCTGCACGACCTGGATGGGCTTTTGGTCGATGTAAAGCACCTTGAAATCGCAAAGAAACTCCGGCGAATCGCACCAGGAGACGATTTTTACCTCGCCGTGTACGCCGTGGGTGTTGACGATCTGACCGGCTTCCAGAAATTTATTTTTCATAGGAGATACCTCCAAAATTACATCACAATAGCAAAAGCGGCGGGGTTCTACCCCCGCCGTTTTTCAGTCCATGATTTCTACATTGATCCGCTTGCCCTGACGCTGGGCCACCGAGCGCATCAGCGCACGGATCTCCTTGGCGATACGACCCTGACGGCCGATCACCTTGCCCATGTCGTCGGGATGGACACGCAGCTCCAGGACGGTCTCGCCCGCACCCGCGATCTCCGTGACAGTGACGGATTCGGGATGCTCCACCAGATTCTGGGCGATGTAGGTGAGAAGTTCCTTCATTGCCGGGGAGCCTCCTTAAAGAATGTCAAGCACACGCATTAGATGGCGTTGGCCTTCTTCAGCAGAGCCTTCACGGTCTCGGTGGGCTGAGCACCGGTCTTGATCCAAGCCTGAGCGCGGTCAGCGTCCACATTGATAGCGGCGGGATTCACGCGGGGATCATAAGTGCCGATCTCCTCAATGAAACGGCCATCGCGGGGATAACGGGAGTCAGCGACGACGATACGATAGAAAGGAGACTTCTTAGCGCCCATACGGCGCAGTCTGATTTTCACCATGGTATTTTCACCTCCAAAAATTAGCATCTGTATCTATGGAAGTATCCAAAGATGGGATACGAACCAACATTAACCGAAGGGGAAACCCCTCATGCCGCCCATGCGTCCCATGCGGGAGGCGGCGCGTTTCATATTCTTGCCGGAGAATTGCTTGGTCATCTTTTGCATCATCTCAAACTGCTTGAGCAGTCGATTGACGTCGGAGACCTGCGTGCCGCTACCGGCGGCAATGCGCTTTTTGCGGCTGCTGCCCAGAATGTTGGGGTTTTCCCGCTCGTAGGGCGTCATGGATTGGATGATGGCCTCGGTACGCGCCATGGCCTTTTCGTCAATGGCGGCGCTGTCCAGCGCCTTGCCGCCCATGCCGGGCAGCATACCCATCAGATCGGTCAGCGAGCCCATGCTCTTGATCTGTACCAACTGGTCATAAAAGTCGGCCAGCGTGAACTTGTTTTTACGCAGTTTTTGCTCCAGCTCGGCGGCCTTTTTGGCGTCGAAGGAGGCCTCGGCCTTTTCGATGAGAGAGAGCACATCGCCCATGCCCAAAATCCGGGAGGCCATACGGTCGGGGTGGAACACCTCGATCTGATCCAGCTTTTCGCCGATGCCGGCAAACTTGATGGGCTTGCCGGTGACTGCCTTGATAGACAAAGCCGCACCGCCACGGGCATCGCCGTCCAGCTTGGTCAGCATCACGCCGGAAATGTCCAGCGCATCGTCAAAGGCCTTGGCGGCGTTGACTGCGTCCTGGCCGATCATGGCGTCGACGATCAAAAGGATCTCGGTGGGGTTGACGGCGGCCTTCATGACCTTCAGGTCATTCATCAGCTCTTCGTCCACGTGAAGACGACCGGCCATATCCAGAAAGACCATGTCGTTGCCGTGCTTTTTAGCGTGCTCGATACCGGCCCTGGCAATGTCCACCGGGTTGATCTGACCCATCTGGAACACCGGTACATCCAACTGCTTGCCGACCACTTCCAACTGATGGATAGCGGCCGGGCGGAAGGTATCACAGGCCACCAGAAGGGGGCGCTTGCCTTGTTTTTTCATCATGCCGGCCAGCTTGGCACCGTTGGTGGTTTTACCTGCGCCGTTCAGACCCACCAGCATGACTACGGTGGGGGGCGCAGAGGCGATGGTCAGCTTGGTTTCGCCGCCGCCCATGAGGGGCGTCAGCTCTTCGTTGACGATCTTGACGATCATCTGAGCAGGAGTCAGGCTTTCCAGCACATCGCTGCCCACGGCGCGTTCGGTGACCTTTGCCACGAACTCTTTGACCACTTTAAAGCTGACGTCGGCCTCCAACAGAGCCAGCCGGATCTCACGCATGGCTTCTTTTACGTCGCCTTCCGACAGGCGGCCCTTGCCGCGCAGACGCTTGAATGTGGCGGAAAGTTTTTCGGTCAGTCCTTCAAATGCCATGGATTACTCCTGCTTGAGCTGCTCGATGGTCTCCCGAACCTTGCGGGCCAGGGTGTCCACCTCGCGGTCGAAATACTTGTCGGCGTTGATGGAAATGACGCGATCCAGATCGGTCGAAGCGGCTTCCAGCTGCGATTGCATCTGGTGGAAGCGCTTGATGATGCCGGTTTTGTCTTCCATCTCGGTCATGATGGCCTCGGCACGGACGATGACGTCGCGCACGCCCTGGCGGCTGATGCCGTAGTTTTCGGCGATTTCGGCCAGAGAAAGGTCCTCATTATAGTAGAGGTCGAAAAATTCCTTCTGACGGTCGGTCAAAAGCTCCCCGTAGAAGTCGAAGAGCATAGTCATGCGATAAGCCTGGTTCTTCACAGGAGCACCTCCACAAGATGTTGTGTAAAGGCCAAAGACTTTACGAAATGATATGATACACGAAAAAAATCCCCTTGTCAAGAGGCGTAAAGTATTTTTCCTTGCATTATTTTCACAAAAAGGCAGAAAAAATACCGTCCTGCGCCGTTGGGTCGATCAAACGGCGCAGGACAGCGGTTTACAGCGCGAAATTACCCTGCTCAAACACTTTGATTTTCTGTCCATCGGGGGTGGTGCCGATGATTTCCAGATCGGCGGTGCCCACCATGAAGTCCACGTGGTTGATGGACTGGTTGATGCCCAGCTTGGCCTGCTCCTCGCCGGAGAGCTTTTCCGCCCCGTGGATGCAGGGGTAGGCTTCGCCAAAGGCAAAGTGGCAGGAGGCGTTTTCGTCGAACAGCGTTTCATAGAACAGCAAACCGGTGTTGCTGATGGGGGAGTCATAGGGCACCAGCGCGACCTCGCCAAAGTAGGAAGAGCCCTCGTCCAGCGTCACGCTCTTGCGCAGGTATTCCTCGCCCACGTCGGCGTGCAGGGCGGTGATTTTTCCGTCCTTGAGCTCCATCCAGAACCCGTCGATCAGATTGCCGTTGAGGGACAAGGGTTTTGAGGCATAGACCTTGCCGTTGACCTTGTCCCGGTGGGGCAGTGTGAAGATTTCCTCGGTGGGCAGATTGGCCGTGAACTCCACGCCGGTACCGGCCCGCTCGCTGGCACCCGTCCAGAAGTGGTTTTCGGGCAGACCGACCGTCAGATCGGTACCCAGGCTGTTGCGGTAGTGCAGGCTGGTAAAGGCGTATTGATTGAGCTGATCCACCAGCGTTTTCTGGCGCGCGGTAAATTCCTGCCAGCGCTGCACGGCGTTGCCGTCGCCGTTGACGCGTACGGCGGTAAAAACGGCGTCCCAAAGCTGCTGCATGGCGTCGGGGGCGTCCGGGAATACCATGTTGGCCCAGGCCGGGGTGGGACAGGCGGCCACCAGCCACTGAAAATCATTGTTGGTCTGGCCCTTGTAATAGGTCTCCAACGCCTTGCCGGAGGTGCGCCGCCAGCGCTGGATGCGGGTGGCGTCCACGCCCTTCATGGCCTCGGGATCGTCGCCCACAATGGCCAGATGGGGGCACTTTTTCTCCAATGCGCTGTCGTAAAAGGCTTTCAGCCAGCCGGGCATTTCGTCAAATACGGCGTCGTCGGCATGAAGATACTTCAAACGGCTGACCACATCGTCATTCCACAGCACGGTGACTTCCCGGGCACCGGCCTCATAACAGGCCTTGACACAGGCCCGGGCCAGTACGGCGCAGTCCACGGGGGAGAAAATGTTGACCGATTGGCCGGGTTGTACGTTCAGACCGACCCGGACCATCAAATCGGCGTATTCTTTGAGCTTTGCCTGCATTGTTTAAGACTCCTTTTTGGAAGGTTCTGCACTGGTCCAGACGGGAAGACCCAGAAGGACGGCGCCACCAATTAGGTTGCCCAGGGTGACCCAGAGCATATTCCAGGCGATGCCGCCAAAGTCGGCGCCGGGAACCATCAGCGCATACAGGGAGAAGGTTGCCATGTTGGCCACGGAATGTTCAAACCCGGCCAGCACAAAGGTGGTGATGACCAGAAGGATGGCGATGCACTTGCCCGACTCGCTTTTCAGCTTGAGACCGGCGTACACGCCGATGCAGACCAGGAAATTACACAGAATACCTTTCAACAACAGGGCGTACCACGTTCCGGCCAGCTTGCCGGGAACGATCAGCGCCAGATAGGAGGCAAACAGATCCCGGCTGGCACCCGAGCCGGTGACCAGCAAAGCCAGCAAGAAAATGCCCACGAAATTGCCCACGTAGGAAAAGACCCAGATGCGCAGCGCGCCCAGGAGCTTGACCTTGTTTTCGTACAGGCTGACACCCATAACAAAGTTGGTGCCGGTGAACAGCTCACCGCCCAGCAGGACGATGAGGATCAGCGCCGTGGCAAAGGTTGCCGCACCCATCAGCTTGGCAACGCCCGGCTGGTCCACGTAGAACCATGCGGCGGACAGGGTGGAAAACAGAGAACCGACCATAATGAATGCGCCGGCCATAGCGGCGCGGGACAGGTAGCGCAGTGGCTGGGTACGGGCGTAGTCGAGCTTGGCGGCGCCGGCGGCGGCAATGGTTTCAACATCGGCACGAGTCATGGTATGATACCTCCAAAACAGTATTTCGCAGTACGCCAATAAAAAGGGCGCACTACGCAGAAACAGGTAGTGCGCCCAGACGGTCGGCAATTCGAGCAAACGCCAAATAAATGCATCGGCAATTGTCGTTTGCTAAGGCGATACTCCATGTGGTCGATCCACTTCCGTCAGTCATATCGCACTTCTTTTGTACCATTTGTTGGGTGGTTTGTCAAGCCAAGACGGGCATTTCAAACGCACGGATGGGAATTTTTCCTTTTTAGGGTTTTATTCAACGAAAAATCATGTATAATACCTTTACTTGTACTTGGAAAAGAGAAAGGAACCAATGGTATGCAAGTCGTACAAAAAGAATTGTTTCCGGGTGTCGCGCTGACTGCGCTTCAAACCGATAAATTCAAAAGCAGCTGCCTGTCGCTGACCCTGTTTGCGCCCCTGGAGCGCCAGAGTGTCACGGCCAATGCGCTGCTGCCCTCGGTGCTGCGCCGGGGCACCCAAAACCATCCCGATACCCAGTCCCTGGCTGCCGCGCTGGATGAGCTGTGCGGCGGCACGCTGGAGGCACGTGTGCGCCGCCAGGGCGAGCTGCAATGCATCGGCTTTGTGGGCAGCTTTCTGGATGATGCCTTTTCCCCCGATGGGACGGCCATTCTGGAGCCGGCCGCCGAGCTGCTGGGCCAGTTGCTGCTCAAGCCCACGCTGGAAAACGGAGTGTTCCGCAGCGACTATGTAACCGGCGAAGGGAACAATCTGGCCGACCGGATCCGGGCGCAGATCAATGAAAAGCGCCAGTATTCCATCAAACGGCTGAGCGAGTTGATGTGTGAGGGCGAGCCGTATGCGCTGGATAAGCTGGGCGATGCCGACGAGGCTGCCCGGATTACGCCGCAGCAGTTGTGGCAGCACTATCAGCAACTGTTGCGTACCGCGCCCATTCATTTGTATTATTGTGGTTCCGCTCCTGTTGAGCGAGTGGAGCAGGCGCTGAAAAACGCCTTGTCCGGCCTGCCCCAGCGATCGGTTGCTATGTGCCCTGCCTGCGGTGCGCAAATGCCGGTGGGTCAGGTGCGCTGTTTTGATGAGGCCATGGATGTTACCCAGGGTAAGCTGGTTCTGGGCTGGCGCACCGGCGGCGTGACCATGTCCTCCCCGGAGTATCCTGCGCTGTTGGTGCTCAATGCGGTTTACGGCGGAACGACCATCTCCAAGCTGTTTATGAATGTACGGGAAAAGCTGTCCCTTTGCTATTTTGCCAGCTCCATGCTGGATAAGCAAAAGGGGCTGATGCTGGTTTCCTCGGGCATTGAATTTGAAAAGTATGGCCAGGCCAAGGAAGAGATTCTGGCTCAGTTTGACGCCTGCTGTTCGGGCGATTTTACCACCCAAGAGCTGGAGAGCGCCCGTCGGGCGGTGGTCAGCAGTCTGACCGCCTGTTTGGACAGCCAGGGCCGGCTGGAAGATTACTGGCTGGGCCAAAGTGCCGCCGGACAGGCGCAGCGCCCCGATGAGCTGGCCCGGGCGGTGGAGCACGTCACGGCACAGCAGGTAGTGGAAGTGGCCGGGAAGATGGCGCTGGACGCCATCTATTTCCTGAAAGGGAAGGAGGGGTAAGTCGTGGAGCAGAAGAAGTATCCCCGTGTGGGCGAAACGCTGTATCATGAAGTGTTGGAAAACGGGTTGCACGTCTATGTAGACCCCAAGCCGGAATTCGGAAAGTATTTCGCCTTTTTTGCCACCAACTACGGCGGCATGGACGTGCGCTTTCAGCTGGATGGGCAGTGGCACGATACCCCCGAGGGCGTAGCCCATTTTCTGGAGCACAAAATGTTTGACACCGAGGACGGCAACGCCCTGCAGGATCTGGCGGCCAACGGTGCCTCGCCCAACGCCTTTACCAGCAATGCCATCACCGGCTATTATTTTGAATGTACCGAGGGGTTTGAGCAGAATTTGAATACTCTGCTCTCCTTTGTGTCGGTGCCCTGGTTCACCCCGGAGAGCGTGGACAAGGAACAGGGCATCATCGGGCAGGAGATCGGCATGGTGGAGGATGATCCCAACTGGCGCGTCTATATGAATCTGACCCGCAGTCTGTACCAAAACCACGCCGTGCGCACTTCGGTCATCGGCACGCAGCAATCCATCGCACAGATCACCGACCGGACGCTGTACGACTGCCACAAGGCCTTTTACGCACCCTCCAACATGGTGTTGTGCGTGGCCGGCAATGTTGATCCCGAGCAGGTGGTCAAGGCGGCCCGGGCCATTTTGCCCAGGGAGCTTGGCCCCGAGATCGGCCGGGATCACGGTGGGGCTGAGCCGGACACGGTAGCCACGCCGCAGGTTGAGTTGGAGATGGAGGTTTCCACGCCCCTGTTCCTGCTGGGCTTCAAGGCCGATGCACCCCCTGCCGACGGCATGGGCCGACTGCGCCAGGCGTTGGCAGGTGAGCTGGCCTATGAGGCGCTGATGGGCACCTCCAGCGCGCTGTATTCCCAGTTGTATGAACAGGGTCTGATCAACAAGAGTTTTTCCGGCGGATACGAGGAGTACCCCGGCTGTGCCTTTTTGGCCGCCGGCGGGGAAAGCAAAGACCCTGCTGCCGTGCGCCGGGCGGTGTTGGAAGCGGCGCAGCGCATGAGCCGGGAGGGCATCGACGAGCAGTTGTGGAAGCGCTTGAAAAAGGCGGCCTACGGAAGTCGGGTGCGCAGTCTGAACTCCTTTGAAAATATCTGTGTTGAGCTGGCGCAGGCGCACTTTGCCGGTCAAGACTATTTTGCCTTCCCGGAGGTTTACGACCAGATCAGCAAGTCGGATGTGCAGGCGTGCATTGGTCGCTGGGTGACGCAGCAGCGCACCGCATTGTCCATTGTCAAGCCGCGGGAGGGTGCCCAATGAAGATGGTGACCTTTCCCGGGTTGGGTTGGCAGTTTCAACTCAACCCCGTCCTGTGGAGCATTACGGAAAACTTTGGCGTGCATTGGTATGGGCTGATTATCGCGGTGGGTTTTCTGTTGGCGGTCGTTTGGTGCTGTCGGCAGTGCGATCGCTTTGGAATCAAAGAGGATACCATTTTTGATATGCTCATTTTCGCCGTGCCGCTGGCTATTATCGGTGCCCGGCTGTACTATGTTGTGTTTGAGTGGGAACGCTACTATGTCCCCGGTGACTGGGGCGCAACGCTGGTCAAAATCATCCGCATCTGGGATGGTGGACTTGCCATTTACGGCGGCATCATCGCGGCGGCGCTGACCGTGCTGGTGTTCAGCAAGGTCAAAAAAGTTCGCTTTTTGCCCTTTGCCGATCTGGGCTGCATGGGCCTGTTCATCGGGCAATGTGTGGGTCGCTGGGGCAACTTTGTCAATGTGGAGGCCTTTGGCAGCGTGACCGACTTGCCCTGGCGCATGGCAGGGCCTAATGTGGCCAATTATTTGAGGTATGAGAAGCTCATCGATGCGTCTGAGTATGCGCAGATCATCGAGGGTACGCTGGGTGTGCATCCCACGTTTTTCTACGAATCGCTGTGGAATTTGGTGGGCTTTTTGCTCGTGGCGCTGGTGATTCGCAACCGCCGGAAATTTGACGGGCAGATGTTTGCCTTTTATGTGGCGTGGTACGGCGTCGGTCGCTTTTGGATCGAGGGGCTGCGTACCGACAGCATCGGCCCCGGTGACATCCGCTTTTCGCAGGTCGTGGCCGCGGTGTCGGCCGTTGTGGCCATTGCGGCGACAGTGTACGTGCTGGTGGTCAAAAAGCCCAATGCCCAAGGATTGTATGTAAATCAAATTGCAAATGAGGAGGACAACACCCATGGAAGCCAAGGTGCTTGATGGAAAAGAACTGGCTGCAAAAATCAAAACGCGTCTGGCTCAAGAGGCCGGAACGCTTTCCAGCCGCCCCGGTCTGGCGGTGATTCTGGTGGGAGATAACCCGGCATCCCGGGTTTACGTGACCAGCAAGCGCAAGGATTGCGAAGAGTGCGGCTTTTACAGCGAGGAATACGCCCTGCCGGCCGAAACCAACCCCGAGGAACTGCTGGAGCTGATCGACGTACTTAACACACGTGCAGACATTGACGGCATTCTGGTGCAGCTGCCCCTGCCGCCTCAATTTGACGAAAAGCAGGTACTGCTGGCCATTGACCCGGAAAAGGATGTGGACGGCTTTCATCCCATGAATGTGGGCCGTTTGGTAGCCGGTGAAGAGTGCTTTTTGCCCTGTACCCCGGCCGGCGTTATGGCGCTGCTGGAGGAGGGGGGCATCGACCCGGCCGGCAAGCATTGTGTGGTGCTGGGCCGCTCCAACATTGTGGGCAAGCCCCAGGCGCTGCTCATGCTGCAAAAGGACGCCACTGTGACCATCTGCCATTCCAGAACCCCCAATCTGGCCGAGGAGTGCCGCCGGGCGGATATTCTGGTCTGCGCTGTGGGTAAGACCGGTCTGGTGACCCCCGACATGGTGAAAGAGGGTGCCGTGGTGGTCGATGTGGCCATGAACCGGGATGAAAACGGAAAGCTGTGCGGCGATTGCTGCCGTGCCGTTTACCAAAAGGCCAGCGCCTATACGCCGGTTCCCGGCGGCGTGGGTCCCATGACCCGGGCCGTTCTGATGAAGAATACCTATCTTGCCGCCAAAGCCCATCAGGCCGAATAACATAGTTTCTATTAAGAATGCCGAGAGGATTTTCCTCTCGGCATTTTTGCGTTCTATGACGGGACAACCGTTCAAAGTCG
>JAZSCJ010000014.1:0-7949 GCA_045602885.1 Oscillospiraceae bacterium | reverse complement strand
CGCGGGCCTGCATGGCTTCTTTCAGGGCCTGCTCACGCATGGCCTCGGTACGGGCAAACACATCCTCCTGCCCGGGTTCATCGGGCAATTGCTCCCACACCGGCGCAGACGGTTGCTCCGGTGGCGGCGCAGGCGCATCCTCCCAGACAGGAAGGTCGTCCTGCGCTGCCGTCTGCACGCGCAACGATGCCACCGTCAGTCGATAGGCCCCGGCCAGTTCGGTTTCCAGGCGCGGCAAAAGCGCCCCCAGAAACTGGGGCCCCTCCAGCACGGCGTCCAGCGTGCGCTGCTTACCGTCAATGGCAGCCGTTACAACCAACACATCGGCCAACTGTGCAGCCAGCGCATCATCCGGGCGCAGCGCAGCAAACATATTCAAAAATGGGATCTTTTCTGCCATAGTTCCTCGCCTTGTTTCAAATGCTCTCAATCAGCGCAAACAGTTGGTCCACCAGTTGATCCTCGGGAACTTTTTTGACGATTTCTCCCTTGCGGAACAACACACCTTCGCCCTTTCCACCGGCCAGACCCACATCGGCGGCACTGGCTTCACCGGGCCCGTTGACCACGCATCCCATAACGGCCACCGTAATGGGCTTATCCACATCTTTGAGTCGCTGCTCCACTTGATTGGCCAAGCCGATCAGATCAATACAGGTGCGGCCACAGGTGGGACAGGACACCAGCTCCGGGCCGTCCTTACGCAGACCGGCCGCCTTCAAAATCTTTTTGGCAGCGTAAATCTCCTCCACCGGGTCAGCCGACAGGGAAACACGCATGGTATCGCCCACGCCCATGGCCAGCAAACCACCGATGCCGATGGCCGACTTGAGGGTACCCATTTCCAACGTACCGGCCTCGGTCACACCCAAATGCAGGGGGTAGTCGCCCTTTTCCGCCATCAGACGGTAAGCCGCCATGGTCAGCGGCACCGAGGAGGACTTGAGCGATACGCAGATATTGTCAAAATCAAATTGATGTAACAGATCAATGTGGCCAAAAGCCGACTCTACCAGCGCTTCGGCTGTCACACCGCCGTATTTGGCCAGAATGGGTTTTTCCAGCGAGCCGCCATTGACCCCGATGCGGATGGGAATCCCTCGGGTGCGACAGGCATCGGCTACCGCCTTGACCCGCTCGCTTGCGCCGATGTTGCCCGGGTTGATGCGAATTTTATCCACTCCGGCGGCAGCCGCCTCCAGCGCCAGTTTGTAGTCAAAGTGAATGTCGGCCACCAGCGGAATGTCGATTTGCTCTTTGATCGCCCCGATGGCATGGGCAGCCGCCATATCGGGCACCGCCACCCGGACAATCTGGCATCCGGCACTCTGCAGCGCATGGATCTGCCTGACGGTCGCCGCCACATCATCGGTACGGGTATTGCACATGGACTGAATGCTCACCGGTGCGCCGCCGCCCACCGGAACATTGCCCACCATAATCTGTTTGGACATTGCTTACACCCCCGCAAGTTTCATACGTAGTGAATAAACTGCGTTGCGGCTTATTCACAAAGAAATTAGTTTCATCACGTCGCTGATGGCGATCACGACCATCAGCACCATCAGCAGGACAAACCCTGCCGCGTTGACCCAGCTTTCATATTTGGGATCCAGTTTCTTTCCGCTCAGCAGACGGAATATCTTGCCCACGATCAAAAAGAAGATGCGGCCGCCGTCCAGCGCCGGAATGGGCAGCAGGTTCATAACCGCCAAATTGATAGCGATCAGCGCCATGAAATTGAACACGCTGAACAGGCCCTCAATGGTACTGGGGGCACTGGCTCCCACGTCGCCCACCGCATCCACGATGCCGATGGGTCCGGACAGATCGCGCAGGCCGGCCGCGCCCGTGATCAGATCCCCCAGTCCCAGCCAGACCATACGGACAAAGTCAATGGCCTGATACCAGGTATTTTTCAGTATCACACCCATCGTAGCCGGCTCGGTCGCGCCGTAATAAAACCCACGCAGATAGGTGGTCTGGCCCTGCTCATCGGTCATGGGCACCCGGGGGGTAAAATCAAAGTTCTCCAGAACAATGTGCTGCCCATCGCGCACCACTTCCACATCGATGAAGTGATCGTCCGTACGGCCAAAAAACAGACTGACGTCGTTCATAAAGTAAATGCGGTGGCCGTCAATACGGTAGAACCGGTCGCCCTCCTGCAGACCGCTTTCTACCAGATGCTCCGCCCCGTCCATAAAACCGGTGATGGTCGGAGTGTAAAAGCCTTTGGCCTGGGTAAACAGCACGAAAATGATCAGCACACCAGCCACAAAATTCATTGCTGAGCCAGCCACCAAAATGATAAACTTCCTCCACGCCGCCTGTCGTTCAAAGGAGCGGGGGTCATCGGTAGAGATGTCCTCGCCCTCCATGGCGCAAAATCCACCGATGGGAAACAGCCGCAGAGAGTATTCCGTTTCCTTTCCGCTTTTGTGCAGCAGGAGCGGGCCCATGCCGATGGAGAATTCGTTGACCTTTACCCCCAGCAGCTTGGCAGTGATGAAGTGTCCGAATTCGTGCACGGCAATGAGCACGCCAAATAAAACAATGGCAAGGATAATATACAGGGTATACTGCAAACCATTCACCTCTCGGCGATTTTTCGTCCCGCCGCGTCAGCCGCCCAAATGTCCTGTAAAGTAGGTGTCGACACCACGGAAACCTGGGACAGCGCCTTTTCTACCAGACGGGATATGTCATAAAAGCCGATCTCATCCTTCAAAAAGCGTGCCACAGCCACCTCATTGGCACCGTTCATGACGGCAGGCGCAGTTCCGCCTGTCTTGGCCGCCTGTATGGCCAACGCCAGACAGGGGAAGGACTCCATATCGGGGGGTGCAAAATGCAGGGCGCCGCAGGTCAGCAGATCCAGCGTATGGGACGGCCCCGGCACACGCTCGGGCCAGGTCAGGGCATACTGGATGGGCAGACGCATATCGGGTGCGCCCATCTGGGCCAGTACCGACCCGTCACAGTATTCCACCAGCGAGTGGATGATACTCTCCCGGTGTACCACGACAGAGATTTTTTCGGGCGGCATATCGTACAGGCGCATGGCTTCGATCAGCTCCAGGCCCTTATTCATCAGGGTCGCCGAGTCAATGGTAATTTTGGCGCCCATCGCCCAGTTGGGGTGCTTGAGTGCTTGGGCACGGGTGACCGTTTCCAACTCAGCACGGGTCTTGCCAAAGAAAGGCCCACCCGACGCCGTCAGGATCAAGCGCTTGACCTCCCGGCGGTCATTGCCCTCCAGACACTGGAACAGCGCCGAGTGCTCGGAATCCACCGGGATAATCTCCACGCCTTTTTCCCGGGCACGGGCCATGACCAGCTCACCGGCGCAGACCAGCGTTTCCTTGTTGGCCAGCGCAATGCGCTTTCCGGCGTCAATGGCAGCCAGCGTGGGGGCCAGTCCGGCCACGCCCACCACGGCAGTAATGACGGTGTCGGCCTGCGGCAGGGTAGCGGCCTCCATCACGCCTTCCATACCGGCGACCACGCGGATGTCGGTATCGGCCAGGCGAACTTGCAAATCAGCGGCAGCGGCGGGATCAATCAGCGCCACCAGCTCGGGCTTGAACTGCCGTGCCTGCTGCTCCAGCAGATCCACCGAGGAGTGCGCGCTCAACGCCCCCACAGATAAACCGAGGGCGGCGATCACTTCCAGCGATTGCCGCCCAATGGATCCGGTCGACCCCAAAATCGAAATGGTTTGTTTTGTATTCATATCGGCTTCCCCCTATCAAAAAACGGGCAGATAATGGACCACAAGCAACACAACCGGCGCACAGAACACCATGCTGTCAAACCGATCCAGCATACCCCCGTGGCCGGGAAGCAGCTTGCCGTAGTCCTTAATACCATACTGGCGCTTGATCAGAGAAAATACCAGATCGCCCAATTCGGTGAACGCAGCGCCCAGCAGCCCGCACAGGATCAAGGGAAGCAGATTGATGGTACAACCTTCGATGGCACCGATGACCCATCCGTACAGCATGGCGCCGACAATGCCGCCCACAAAGCCGGAGATGTATCCTTCCAGGCTCTTCTTGGGGCTGACCTTGGTGATCCCCCGATGCTTGCCCAGATAAATGCCGCCAAAATAGGCCACACTGTCCACGCCAAAATTCATCAACAAGGCCAGCAGCACCAGATAGCGGCCCTGCTCCATGCCGATCAGGCGCACCAACGCAGACAGACCCATCGGAATAAATACACCGGCAAACAGGCTCAGCAGCACATGGTACAGGCCGATGGAGGCGCTCTCCTCCTCAAAGGCACGAATGGCGCACCAAAAGGAAACCGTGGCAGTCAGCAGCACACACACGCAGGTGGTAATGGCCCAGTATCCGCTCCAAACGCCCAGCGGAATGGCAATCGCCGACGCAATGGTGACAACCTGCATGGACGTTGTGATTTTCCCTTCTCCTGCGGCCTGCAGCAGCTCAGAGGCCGCCACGCTGGCAATCAACGCAATGCCTGCCGCCCAGACCAGGGTGGGCAGAAACAGAACAACCACCAGAATGATCGGGATAAACACTACAGCAACAAGGATTCGCTTCCCCATGAAAACCTCCGTACGCCTTGCGGCGTGATGATACGTTGGCACAAATCGTGCTCAAACACCGCCATAGCGGCGGGAGCGACGCTGAAAATCGGCAATCGCCTTATTCAGCTCCTGCTTGCCGAAATCCGGCCAAAGCGCATCGGTAAAATAAAACTCCGCGTAGGCCGACTGCCAGGGCAGGAAGTTGGACAGACGCAACTCGCCGCTGGGACGAATGACCAGATCGGGATCGGGAATACCATCGGAAAAGAGGTAACCGGAAAAGGTCTCTTCGGTCAGCTGCTCAGGGTCAGCCGCACCCCGGGCGCAATCCTGCGCAAAGGCTCTGGCCGCCCGAACGATCTCATCCCGTCCACCGTAGTTCAAACAAATATTGACCTGACAATCGGAATATTGCGCCGAAACCTCCTCGGTTTGCCGGCACAGCAGGCGAAGCTCTTCATTGAGAACCGAAATATCTCCCAGAAACTTGACCCGGATCTTATCCTTCTCCACCCGACTGATGATCTCCAGAAGATAGGTCTTCAGCAACCCCATGATTGCGCCCACCTCTTCCTGTGGACGCTTCCAGTTCTCAGTGGAAAAGGCATACACCGTCAAATACCGCACGCCAATTTCCTTGCAGTAGTTGGCAATGGTACGAAATGCCTCCGCACCAGCCACATGTCCGGCCGTACGAGGCATGCCCCGACGTTTCGCCCACCGTCCGTTTCCGTCCATAATAATGGCAATGTGACAGGGCAGGCGGTCAAAGTCTACGTCAGGTATATTCTCTTTTTTTCGAAAGAATGCCATACCGAGATCACACCGCCATCAGTTCGGCTTCCTTCTTTGCCGTCAGCTCGTCGATTTCCTTGCAGCGCTTGTCGGTCAGATCCTGAAGCTCTTTTTCATACTCCTTGCGGTCGTCCTCGGTCATTTCGCCGTTCTTCTCCTGCGCCTTGAACTTATCCATGGCGTCACGGCGAATATTACGGATGGCGACCTTGCCATTTTCGCCGTACTTGCGCACCTGTTTGGTCAGCTCCTTACGGCGCTCCTCGGTCAGCTGCGGAAAGGTCAGGCGGATCACACGGCCGTCATTCTGGGGGTTAATGCCCAGATCGGACGTCAGAATGGCTTTTTCGATCTCTTTCAAAACGGTGGCGTCCCAAGGCTGGATCTGCAGCACGCGGGGATCGGGCGTGGAAATGGCAGCCACCTGGTTCAGGGGCGTGGCAGCGCCGTAATAGTCCACCGTGATCTTATCCAGCACGCCGGCGTTGGCACGGCCTGCACGCACCGAAGCAAAGTCGCTCTTCACGACCTCAATGGTTTTTCCCATTTTTACGTCAAATTCCTTGATGATCTCTTTCATTGTCATTTCCTCCTCAATCTCTCACGATAGTACCGATCTTTTCGCCCATAACCGCCCGGAGAATGTTCTCGGGGTCCTTGAGTGCAAAGAGCAGCACAGGGATCTTGTTGTCCATGGACAGGGATGTGGCAGTGGAGTCCATGACCTGCAGGCGCTGTGCCAACACATCACCGTAAGTAATGGAGTCATACTTCACCGCCGAGGGATCCAGATTGGGGTCAGCCGAGTAGACGCCGTCAATATTCTTGGCCAGCAGGATCACATCGGCATTGATTTCCGCAGCGCGCAGCACGGCCGCCGTATCGGTGGAAAAGAAGGGGTTGCCGGTACCGCAGCCAAAAATGACCACACGGCCCTTTTCCAGATGACGAATGGCACGGGAGCGAATATACGGCTCGGCAATGGCCTGCATCTCAATGGCAGTCTGCACGCGCACGTCCACACCCTTTTGCTCCAGCACATCGGCCACAGCCAGCGCATTGATGCTGGTGGCCAG
Source organism: Oscillospiraceae bacterium (assembly GCA_045602885.1). Taxonomy (GTDB): domain Bacteria; phylum Bacillota; class Clostridia; order Oscillospirales; family Oscillospiraceae; genus JAJPXI01. The sequence continues at coordinate 1,520 of JAZSCJ010000014.1, read as the reverse complement.
CATGCCCATATGGTCGGCACGGGTACGCTCCATGCGGCCGCCACCGTCCTTGACGCCGCGCCAGAAATTGCCGCCGCCAACCACGACGCCAACCTGCACGCCCGCTTCAACACAGCGTTTGATCACATCACAGACCCGGCCGATCACGGCAAAGTCCAAACCACGGGTGGCGTCACCCGCCAGTGCTTCGCCGCTGATTTTCAGCAGCACACGTTGATATTTGGGCTGTTCCATTGTCAACACATCCTCTTGCGTTATTGTCGCATCCAACCGCGGTCGTGCGTCGCAGATCCATGGCCCACCCCCGGGCGAACCGTGTCGGCCGCAAACCTCGGCTGACGATATTATTTTCGCAGGGTATATTTTAATATAATTCTGCCCGTTTGCAAAGGGGTTGGAGAAAACTTTTTGCAAATTCTCCCTCCACTCCGGCCACCCCCCTGGCACTAGTAAAGAAAAGGTTGGATTTTTTCAAAATTTGTGGTAAGATGTTATTCGTGTGAATTCAAGTCTTAAAAGGAAGTGTTTTCATTGGCAATCAAAATCACCTCGGACAGCACCTGCGATTTGAGCCCGGAACTGCTGACTCGTTACAACGTTGAGGTGCTTCCCCTGTCCGTGATCTTGAATGACAAATCTTTGCGGGATGGTCTGGAGATCGACCCCGAGGGAATCTTTCGTCATGTGACCGAAACCGGCTCTCTGCCCACTACTTCGGCCAACAGCGTGGGCGAGTATCAGGATCAATTCGCCCGGCTTTCCCCCCAGTACGACGCCGTCATCCACATCAACATCAGCTCGGAGTTTTCCAGCTGCTATCAAAACGCCTGCATTGCGGCACAGGAGTTTGAAAATGTGTATGTTGTGGACTCCCGCAACCTGTCCACCGGCCACGGCCACGTGGTAATTGAGGCCGCTCTGGCCGCCGAGCGCGGCATGAGCGCACCCGAGATCGTGGACTATCTGAACGATCTGACCGGTCGCGTGGAAGCCAGCTTTGTGCTGGACCAGCTGGCTTACATGGTCAAGGGCGGACGCTGCTCCAGCGCCACCGCGCTGGGCGCAAACCTGTTGAAACTCAAACCCTGTATTGAAGTCAAGAACGGCAAAATGGGTGTAACCAAAAAGTATCGCGGTTCCTTTGACAAAGTTCTGTGCGATTACGTCAAGGATCGTTTGGAGGGTCGTGACGACATTCTTTACGAGCGCATCTTTATCACCTATTCCTCCGCCATGCCCGAAACGGTGAAGGCCGTGCGCGCACTGGTGGAACAGTACGGCAACTTTGCTGAAATCTTGGAGACCCGGGCCGGCTGCACCGTCTGCTGCCATTGCGGCCCCAACACGTTGGGTATTCTGTTCATCCGCAAGTGACGGATGCCTTCCGTCGCCTTGTGCCGCGGACGATGCTGATGCACAATCACATTCTACATCAAACAAAAACCTATGGGCACCGAAAGGGCCGGCGGGGTTTACATATCTTTGTTTCTTTGTCCAGATCTTCTCCCCGGGGCTCCCCG
>JAZSCJ010000013.1:0-7694 GCA_045602885.1 Oscillospiraceae bacterium | reverse complement strand
AGTAAGCGGGAACCGTGATGACCGCCTCGGTGACGGTCTGGCCCAGATAGGCCTCGGCATCCGCCTTGAGCTTCTGCAGCACCATGGCGGAGATCTCCTGGGGGGTGTACTTCTTGTCGTCGATGGCCACTTTGTAGTCGGAGCCCATCTCACGCTTGATGGAAGCGATGCTGCGGTCGGGGTTAGTGGTGGCCTGGCGCTTGGCGACCTGACCCACCATGCGCTCGCCGTCCTTGGAGAAAGCGACGACAGAGGGGGTGGTGCGGTTGCCTTCGGCGTTGGCGATGACGAAGGCTTCGCCGCCTTCCATAACAGATACACAGCTATTGGTTGTACCCAGGTCGATACCGATGATCTTAGACATAGTGTTTTCCTCCTAATATATGAAATGGTTTTTATTAACAATTGAAAATGGATAATTGACAATTGACAATGAAACCCTCGCGGTGGTCAAATTGTCCATTGTGAATTGTCAACGCTCAATTAGTTAGCGACTTTCACCATGGAAAAGCGAATGACCTTGTCGCCGGACTTGAAGCCGGTCTGGAAGACCTCTACGATAGTATTCTCTTCCGCGCTGTCGTCATCCACGTGCATGACGGCGTTGTGGCAGTTGGGGTCAAATTTCTCGCCCAGAGCGGGGATCTCCTCAATGCCCAGCTTGGTCAAAACGTCCTTGAGCTGGTTCATGGTCATCTCCACGCCCTTTTGGTAGGCCTCGTCAGAGCAGGGGGCTTTGAGTGCCCGCTCCAGATTGTCGTAGACGGGCAGGAAGGCGGCGGCGGTGCTGGCTCGGGCATCGGCCCAGGCCGAATCCTTTTCCTTGGCGCTGCGCTTGCGGAAATTATCGTATTCGGCGCACAGACGCAGGTACTTGTCTTCAGCGGCGGCCAGAAGCTCGGTCGCGGCAGGCGGCTGCTCTGCGCTTTCGGCGGTCTCGACGGGTTCCTCGACTGCGGTCGCCTCCTCCACCTGCTCGGTTTCGGGGACGGTGTGTTCTTGCTCATTCATGTTTGCCATGGGAATTAATCCTCCTTCTCGGAATCGGAAATTGCGGGGGGCAGCTCGTTCTGCCCGAAGAGTTTGGAAAGCCCGTCTGCCACGTAGGACAGCTTGGCGGCTACTTTGCCGTAATCCATACGGGTGGGGCCCACCACGCCGATGACGCCCTTGAGACCGTCGCCAATGTCGTAGCTGGCCAGAATTACGCTGGTGTCTTTGAGCTCGTCGGCCACATTTTCCGGGCCGATGAGGATTTGGGTGTTGTCGCCGCCCATGGCAGGCAGGGCAAGGGATTGCATCATGGCCTGCTCTTCGGTCAGATAGCTCATCAGCTTTTGTGCCTTGCCCACATCCTGGTACTCCGGGTGATCCAAAATGTGGCTGGTACCGGCGGTGTAGACCTGACTGCGTTCCAGATCCTCCAGCACCTCCATGGCGAAGGAGACCACCAGACTGATCAGTCCGTAGGAGTTGCCGGCGGCGTGTTCGGCCACGCGCATCAGCTCGGGGGTCAGCTCATCCAGCGTCTTGCCCACAAAAGAGGTGTTGAGCAGGGTGGTCAAAAGCTGCAGCTGCGGCTCGGACAGGTCGGCCGGAAGGCGGACCAGCTTGTTTTTTACCACGTTGTTGTCGGTCATGGCCACGACGATGAAGGAGTTAACATCCACCATGATCAGATCAAACCGGCGGATGGTCACGCGCCGGGCGTTGCCGGTCAGCGCGAAGGCGGGGTAGTTGGTCAGCTGGGACACCATGCGCCCGGCCTGGTCAATGACCTTGTCCAGCTCCTTCATTTTCAGATGGAGCGCATCGTTGATCTGGCGAGTTTCCTCCAGACTCAGCCGCTGCTCTTCCATCAGCTCGTTGACATACAGGCGGTAACCCTTGGCAGAGGGGATGCGTCCGGCCGAGGTGTGGGGCTGCTCCAGATAGCCCTTTTCCGTCAAGTCGGCCAGATCGTTGCGGATGGTGGCCGAGGAGACATTCAGTTCCGCCAGCTCCAAAAGCGACTTGGAGCCGACCGGCTCTGCCGTGCGGATGTAGTGCTCCACCACAGAGCGCAAAATCTTCTTTTTGCGTTCGCTCAGTTCCATGTGCGATCCTCTCCTGCTGTCTTTAGCACTCAATCTTTGCGAGTGCTAAAGACAATGTACCACCATGCCGGGAAAAAGTCAATAGAAATGGTTGTAAATTAAATATGAACGAAAAAAAGGATGTTCTGCTTTTGCAGAACATCCTTTTGATTGCTAAATTGAATCAGATCAGGCTGGCAGACATGAGGGCCAGTGCCAGAGACAGAACCAGGAAAGCGATGGCGACCCACTTGGTGCTCTTAGCCAGCTTGGCATCCCAGGTCTTGGCCTTGTTCTTGGACAGGAAGGTGTCCACGCCGCCGCCGATGGCGCCGGACAGGCCGGCGGTCTTGCCGGACTGCAGCAGAACAACGGCAACCAGGAAAATGGCCAGAATAACCATAATAATCGAAACAATAAGCATAGGAATACTCATGAGAAATCGTTCCTTTCTAAATGTGCAAGTTTTCAAGTGCCCCCTATCATATCACATCGAATCGGAAAAAACAAGACCCAAAATAATTTCCTGCAAAACCGGGGAAAACAACTGCGCTCCGGCCGTTTTTACGGCCGGGGCGCAGGATCGTGTTAATTTTCGCTGTAGCGGGAAAGGAACTGGCGTGTGCGCTCCTCCCGGGGGTTTTCGATGACCTGCCGGGCATCGCCTTCCTCCACGATAACGCCGCCGTCCATAAAGATGACCCGGTCGGCTACATCCCGGGCAAAGGCCATCTCGTGGGTGACAATGACCATGGTGGTCTTTTGCTCGGCCAGGGAGCGGATGACCTTGAGCACCTCGCCGGTCAGCTCGGGGTCGAGCGCCGAGGTGGGTTCGTCAAAGCACAGAATGTCGGGGTTGAGTGCCAGCGCCCGGGCGATGGCCACGCGCTGCTGCTGTCCACCCGAAAGCTGGTGGGGATAGTGATTGGCCCGGTCACTCAGACCCATCTGGGCCAGCAGAGCCTTGCCCCGTTCCTCGATCTCGGCAAAGATCTGCTTTTTGTTGGCCTTGTAGTCCTCACGCTCTTTGGCCAACAGCTTGCCGGCCAGCATTACATTTTCCAGCGCGGTATACTGGGGGAACAGGTGGAAGGACTGAAAGACCAGTCCGAAGTGAAGGCGTTTTTTACGCACTTCGCTTTCCTTTTGGGTTTCGGGATCAGCCGAATCGAAGATGGGGCTGCCCTCCACCAGAATACGGCCCTGGGTGGGTGTTTCCAAAAAGTTCAGACAGCGCAGCAGGGTGGTTTTGCCCGAACCGGAAGAACCGATGATGGCCAGCGCCTGCCCCTGCTCCAGGGTAAAGCTGATGTCCTGCAAAACCTGGGTGGCACCGAAGCTTTTGCTGATGTGTTGTACTTCAAGCATAGACATACGCGCCACCTCCTCAGCGGAAATAGCTCAGCCGGCGCTCCAGCCAGCCGAACAGCAGGGTCAGAATACCCACAAACACAAGGTAGAATACGCCGGTGTAGAACAGCGGCCAGGTAATGCCGTCCGACTTCATGAAGGCCTCGCCCGACTTGATCAGCTCGGTAATGGCGATGATGCGGGCCAGCGAGGTGTCCTTGACCAGCGTAATGATCTCGTTGGACATGGGCGGCAGGATGCGCTTGACCATTTGCAGCAATGTGACCTTGAAGAAGATCTGGCTGCGGGTCATGCCCAGCACCTGTCCGGCCTCCCGCTGGCCCACCGGAACGCCCTCGATGCCGCCCCGGAAGATGACCGAGAAGTAGCAGGCGTAGTTGATGACAAAGGCCACCACGCAGGCTGCCATACGGCCGCTGCCAAAGGCCCAGATGTTATGGTCAAACCACATGCCCGGGCCGTAGAAGATGATGACCAGCTGCAGCATCAGCGGCGTGCCGCGGATGATCCAGACCAGAATATTGGTGATGGTGCTGATGGGGCGCAGATTGGCCAGCGCCGCCACAAAGCCGCGCTCCGGAACCTTGAGACCGAAGGAGAGCATAAGGAAGCGAAAGGGCTGCCACTTGCTCATGGAACCAAAGGAGATGATCAGACCCAGCGGCAGGGAGAACACCAGCGTCAGAGCAAACAACTCCACCGCCGTGCCCAGACCTTTGATCAAAGACAGCGTGACGGATAAAAACATGGGAAAACTCCTCTAAACATCAAGTTGCAATAAACCACCCAAAAGGCAGAGGACATCGCTGACCTCTGCCTTTGTAGGGGAAAATTTCAATTGATTACTTCTTGGTGACAACGACCTGGGCGTTGTTGCAGTATGCGTTGGTACACTCGGTGGCTTCCAGCATAGCCTCGGTCAGAGTCATGCCGTTCCAGACCACGTCGATGCCCTTGCCGTCCAGCTCAAAGACCTTGTTTTCCCAGTCGATCTCGATGAACTGGATCTCTACGCCCAGCTTGTCGGCCACGATCTTGGCCATGTCGGCGTCAAAGCCGATCCACTCACCGTTCTCGTCCTTGTAATCCATGGGGGCAAAGTCGGTGATACCGACCACCAGAGTGCCCTTGCCCTGGATGTAGGCAACATCGCCATCCGCAGCGGGAGTGAACTCGGTGGCAGCGCCCTGCTCCACCAGAGCTTCCTGCACGCCGTAGACGGCGGCGATGCTCTGCATGGTGCCGTCGGCCCAGGTTTCAGCAAAGACATTGTTGATGTAGGCGGCCAGATCGGAGCCCTTGCGGCAAGCGGCGCCGTACAGCTCCTCGGTCAGCTTCTGATCGGTGCAGACCAGATTGGGATAGCTGGTGCCCTCGCCCACCATGGCGCCGGCCATCAGGGAGTCGATGATGGCGGCATCCGAAGTGCCGGCATCCACTTCCATTAGAGCCTTGGCCTGGGTGTCCACGCTGATGATGGTGAAGCCGTTGGCCTGAGCGGCGGCCTCGCCGGCCGAACCGGCTTCCACGGCGTACACGGTGTCCTTGTTGCCGCCGCAGGCGGTCAGAGCAAGGCACAGGCACAGGGTGAGAAGCAGAGCAAGAATGTTTTTCTTTTTCATAACTATGTATCCTCCAAAGCGATTTTTTACGCTACTGTCATAGCACTTTAGTATACTAACATAATGAAGATAGGGATGCAAGGGGGTTTTGGAACAAAAACAGGGGCAGAAACAGGCTGCTTGTGGAAGGCTTGCCCAATGGGATGGGTTTTAGTATAATGTAGAGCAGAACGTACGAGGGGGAAGCGCTGTGATTCGCAAAGCAACGGCGGCCGATCTGGACGGCTGCGCACAGGTTTATGAGGAGCATCTGGACCATGAGGCGGCCACGGTCAACTATACCAACTGGCAGAAGGGGCTCTATCCCACCCGGGCCACCGCCCAGACTGCGCTGGCGGCCGGTACACTGTATGTGTATGAGGAGGATGGCCAGATCGTGGGCTGTGCCAACCTAAACCACATTCAACCGGCCGAGTATGCCAACATTCCCTGGGCCATTCCGGCGCAGGGGGAGCAGGTGCTGGTCATCCATACGCTGGTCTTTCGTCCTGCCTATACCGGGGGCGGCCGGGGCCGCCGCTTTGTGGCCTTTGCCGAGCGTCTGGCGCAGGAACTGGGATGCACGGTCATTCGGCTGGACACCTACGAGGGCAACGAGCCGGCCAAGGCCTTTTACCCCAAGCTGGGCTACCAATACGCCGGAATCACCGAGTTTTTCTTTGAACATTTTATCTGGGAAAACCTGGTCTGTTACGAAAAAGCCATCGCAAGATAACATCCGGCCGGTATGGGCCGGGTCTGGTTTGGGTAAAACAAAAGGGATCGTCTATGCTGATACAAGGAGTGGTCTGTAAATGGACACAACAACGTTTCGTCTTCCCTCCTGCGATGGGGAGCACCAGAGTTTTGTCCGGCAATGGATGCCACGGGAGACGCCGCCCCGGGCGGTGGTGCAGATCGCCCATGGACTGGTGGATCACATTGACCGCTATACTCCTGTGGCACGCAAGCTGACCGCGCTGGGCTATGTGGTGGTGGGCAACGACCATCTGGGCCATGGCCGCACCGTAATGAGCGGTGCCGAGCGCGGCTTCTTCTGTGAGCAGGACGGGTGGCGCACCGTGGTGGGGGATGTATGCCGCCTGCGCCGGCAGATGGGGCAAGCCTATCCCCATCTGCCCTATTTCCTGTTGGGACACTCCATGGGTTCTTTTCTTGTCCGAACCTATCTGATCGACCATCCGGGCACCGTGTCCGGCGCACTCCTGCTGGGCACCGGACAGGAATCCCCTCGTTTGATTTCAGCCGGTCGCCGGGCGGCCGAGCTGGTCTGCCGCACCGCCGGGCCGCGCACCCACAGTAAGCTGGTGGAGCGGTGGGCGATGAGGACATACAACCGCAAGTTTTGGCCGGTGCGCACCCGGGCCGACTGGGTCAGCCGCGACCGGGCCAGAGTGGAGGAGTATCTGGCCGATCCGCTGTGTCAGTTTATGCCCTCGGCCGGGATGCTGCGGGATATGCTGGAGGGGTTGGAATATATTGCAGACAAGGAAAATCGGGCGAAAATGGATCCCGGCACGCCGGTTTTGCTGCTTTCGGGTGACTGCGACCCGGTGGGCCAAAACGGGGCAGGGGTCATCAAGGTAGCCGACTTTTTCCGTCAGATCGGCGCACGGGATGTGACGGTCAAGCTCTACCCCGGCGCACGCCATGAGGTGATCAATGAGATCAATCGGGAGCAGGTTCTGGACGATCTGGCAGCTTGGCTGCAGCAGCATACAGAGTGAAAAAAGGACACAGCGCATCCCCGAACCGGTTCGGGGATGCGCTGCTTTTTGTTGCGTTTTAGCCCAGATAGGCCTTTTTCACAGCCTCGTTGGCCAGCAGTTCCTTGCCGGCGCCGGAGAGGGTGATGCAGCCGGTTTCCAGAACGTAACCCACATGGGCGGTGTGCAAAGCCATATTGGCGTTCTGCTCGATGAGCAGAATGGTCACGCCCTGCTTGTTGATCTCCTTAATGATTTCAAAGATCTCCTTGACTACCAGCGGAGCCAGACCCAGAGAGGGCTCGTCCATCATCATCAGCTTGGGGCGGGACATGAGCGCACGGCCCACGGCCAGCATCTGCTGCTCACCGCCGGACAACGTACCGGCCGCCTGCCAGGAGCGCTCCTTCAGACGGGGGAACAGCTCGTAGACCCATTTCAGATCGTCCTCCAGCTCGTCCTTGCGCAGATAAGCGCCGATCTTCAGGTTTTCCAGCACGGTCATGTCGGGGAAGACATGGCGGCCTTCGGGCACCAGCGTGATGCCCTTGGTCACGATGCGGTCGGGAGACAGGCCGGTGATGTCCTCGGCCTGCAGGTGGATGCGGCCGGCGGGCGGCTTGACCAGTCCGGCGATGGCACGCAGGGTGGTGGACTTGCCGGCGCCGTTGGCGCCGATCAGAGTGACGATCTGGCCCTCGGGCACGTCAAAAGAAATATCCCGGACGGCTTCGATGCCACCGTAGTTGCCACGCAGATTATCAATTCTCAGCATCGTCTGCCACCCCCAAATATGCGTCAATGACGCGCTGATTATTTTGGATTTCGGCCGGAGGGCCTTCGGCGATCAGCTTGCCGAAGTCCAGCACGTAAATGCGGTCGGAGATCTGCATGACCAGATCCATGTGGTGCTCGATCAT
>JAZSCJ010000012.1:0-11288 GCA_045602885.1 Oscillospiraceae bacterium | reverse complement strand
TGTTCTGATGTACTCACGCTCCCGGTCCAAGGGGAAGCGACCCACAATGCCCAGCATGGGCAGGATCTCCTTCTCCCGTGTCCGAAGGCCGGTCTGTTGTTTCAAATATTCATCAGCAGCCTCCGCCGTATCGATCCCCATGCGCCGCCATGCATAGGCGGTTTTTTTGATAAAAGGCATCTTAGGTACACGGTTTGGGCCGTACTTTTCCTGAAATTCCTCAATGCAACGGGTCAGCAGGATCAAAATTACTTCCACCGGCAAACCCAGATAATCGTAAATTTCATACAGAGTTCTCAAATCGGTGTCGGACAGCTTTTTGCCCAAACGGCGCTCCACCGTCTGATAGAGACCTTGGAAGGTCCCCTCTTCCATAGCCACCAAAATATCGGCACGCAAGTAATCGGGAGGGCCTTCCTGCTCCACGGGCATCTGCTCCGGCGCAGGACTTTCCTGCTTTGCCACCAGGCCCAGTTCAGACAACACTGCCCATGCACGCTGCATACGCTCCGCCGTCCAGCACAGACTCTTTCGCGCCTTTTCTCCGTCGGAATGGCGCAACAGAGCCACGAACAAAAGGGCAGCATCCCCTTCTCCCCGTTGAATCAGCTTATCGGCCATATCGGCGGACATGGAAATCACCTGTCCCAAAATCAACTGCGCCACTTCGACACCTTCTCTCTTTTTTGGATGGGTCTATATTGTACACGAAAATTTTGCTGTCGTAAATAGTCACTTGTGCGCAAAGATGCAAGATGGTAAAATAGATTAATTTCTTTGATCAGGAGCATACACATGAAATCTGCAAAACTTCAATTGATCTCTTCCATGGTGATTTTTGGCACTATCGGATTGTTCGTCCGCCACATTCCTCTGCCTTCCAGCGTCATTGCCTTTGCCCGCGGCCTGATCGGCATGATTTTTCTTTTGCTTGTGCTTCTTGTGCAGCGCAAAAAACCCGATCTGTCCGCTGTCGGCAAACGCTGGCCATTGCTATTGCTGTCAGGTACAGCCTTGGGCGCCAACTGGATTCTTTTATTCGAAGCTTACCGGCACACCACCGTGGCCATCTCCACCCTTTGCTACTATCTGGCCCCCATGTTCATCATTTTGGTTTCCCCCTTGGTGCTGCGGGAAAAATTAACCGCCCGCAAACTGATCTGCGTGCTGGTTTCTCTGGCCGGCATGGTATGTGTATCCGGAGTGCTCACCGGCAGCATACCCACCATTGATGAACTGACCGGCATTCTGCTCGGCGTAGCCGCCGCTGCTTTGTACGCCACCGTAGTCTTACTGAACAAAACATTGCCCGGCATCTCAGGCAATGACCGCACCGTCGTACAACTGGGCATTTCCGCCGTGGTGGTGCTTCCTTATATTCTGCTGACCGAACAGGTGGGTACACTTCAATTAGACACCAAAGGCATTGTCCTTCTCCTTGTGGTTGCCATCGTGCATACCGGCATCGCATATACTCTTTATTTCAACTCTATGGATCGGCTGCAGGCCCACACTTTGGCCATTTTCAGCTACATCGATCCCATCGCCGCCATTCTTCTTTCCGCCTTGTTGCTGAAGGAACCGTTGGGCTGGACCGGCGTTGTAGGCGCCATTTTAATCCTCGGCAGCGCCGTTGTCAGCGAATTACCGGAAAAAAAGCATTAATTTCCCTAAAAAGGCAGAATAATTCACATTTTTTTATTTTTCATTCTTTATATATGTGTTATAATTTCTCTATACATAAAAAGCAGGAGGGGCTACCATGAAAAATCGAGTGACCGTAACTATTGCCGGTCAGCAGTATACCCTGCTCGCCGACCAGGATTCCGCTGCTGCAGAAAAGATTGCCGCACATGTGGACCGCCGTGTGTCCGAAATGATGTCAGGCAGTCATCTGTCCTTGGCCGACGGTGCCATTCTGGCTGCCATGAACATTGCCGAGGAGTATTTCAAAGAGGCTGAGGCCGCAGAAAATCTGCGCCGTCAGCTGAAGGAATATCTGGAGGAAGGCGCCAAGGTCAAGCAGGAGCTGTCCGAAGCCAAGCGCGAAATTTTCCGACTGCAGAACAGACGCTAAAAAGAGGTTGTTAATATGATGGAATTGCTCGCCCCCGCCGGTTCGCCGGAGGCTGTCACCGCCGCGGTACAGTCGGGGGCTGACGCTGTTTATCTTGGATACGGAAACTTCAATGCCCGCCGCAACGCGAAAAACTTCTCGAGGGAAGAGGCTGCGGCGGCGGTTTCCTATTGCCATTTGCGGGGGGTTAAGGTCTATGTGACCATGAACACCCTGTTGACCGACCGGGAACTGCCCTCGGCCGTCAAGATAGCCGCCGAGGCCTCCGAGCTGGGCGTTGACGCCGTGCTGGTTCAGGATCTGGGCGTGCTGCGTGCCCTGCGGCAGACGTTGCCCGACCTTCCCCTGCACGCCTCTACCCAAATGTCGCTGCACTCGCTGGACGGCGTCAAAATGGCCGCCGACCTGGGCATCCAGCGCGTGGTTCTCTCCCGGGAGCTGTCCCGCCCTGCCATTGAGTACATCTGCGCCCATTCCCCTGTGGAGATCGAAACCTTTGTCCACGGCGCCTTGTGCATGTGCTATTCCGGCCAATGCTTTATGTCCTCGGTCATCGGTGGACGCAGCGGCAACCGCGGTCTGTGCGCCCAACCCTGCCGTCTGAACTACGGCTGGGGCGACGCCGCCGACGGCCACCCTCTGTCGCTGAAGGATATGTCGCTGGCCAAGCACCTGCGTGAGCTGAGCGAGATGGGCGTGGCCTGTGTGAAAATCGAGGGCCGCATGAAGCGCCCGGAATATGTGGCCGTGGTCACGGGCATCTATTCCAAACTGATCCACGAAAACCGCGAGCCCACCCGGGACGAGATCCGGCAGCTTCAAGCCGCCTTCTCCCGTCAGGGCTTTACCGACGGATACTACGCCAACCAAACCGGAAGCGCCATGTTCGGCGTGCGGGAAAAGGAGCTGGAGCCCCGGGAACTGTTTGCCCAGGTCAAGGCCGCCTACAGCAAGGAAAATCCCCGGGTCCCGGTAACCTTCTACGCCATGATCCGTGCGGGAGAAACCGCCAAGGTCGGCGTGGAGGATGCCGACGGCCGTGTGGCCACCATGGAGGGCCCGGTTCCCGAGGTTGCGCGCAACCACGCCCTGACCCGGGACGAGGTGGTCACCCAGATCTCCAAAACCGGCGGCACGCCCTTTGTGTGCGACGATGTCAAGGCACTGGTGGAGGAGGGGCTTTCCCTGCCCGTATCGGCGCTGAACGCCATGCGCCGACAGGTACTGGAGGATCTGACCGCACAGCGCACCGCCCGACCCAAGCGTCACCGGGAGGAGTTCCAGCCCGGCGTGCGTTACGATGGGCCCCGGGAAGCACCGGTCTACACCGTTTCCCTGTCCCATGCCAAACAGATGTCCCGGGATCTGCTTCGCCAGAAACCGGCTTTGATCTATCTGCCCATCGCCGAAGCGGTGGCTCACCCCGAAGCCTTGGAGCAAGCCGCCAAGCAGAACATCCCGGTGGCCGTCACCCTGCCCCGCATCCTGTGGGACAATGAGAAGGCACAGTTGAAAAAGGATCTGGACACCGTGCGCGCCCTGGGCGTCACCGATGCGCTGGTGGGCACGCTGGGCCTGGTGCGCCCGGTTCGGGATGCCGGCATGAATGTGCGCGGCGATTTTGGTCTGGGGGTTTACAACTCCCAAACGCTCAAGGAATTGCGGCGACTGGGCTTCCGTTCGGCCACCGCCTCCTTTGAGGCACGTCTGCCCCAGATCCGGGACTTGTCCAAGGCCATTGATCTGGAGCTGATCGTCTACGGCCGGCTGCCGTTGATGATCACGGAAAACTGCATCATCGAGGGTCGCTACGGCCATTGCGGCTGCGAAAACAACAATGCTCTGACCGACCGCACGGGCGCCCGTTTCCCGGTGGTCAAGGCCCCCGGCTGCCGCAATGAGATCCTCAACTCCAAAAAGCTCTTCCTGGCCGACAAGCAGAAGGACTACCGCCATCTGGGCCTTTGGGCGGCCCGGCTGCAATTCACCACCGAGAATACGCTGGAATGTGCCCAGGCGGTGGAACGCTACATCTCCGGCAGCCTGTGGTCGCCGGCCGACTATACTCGCGGACTGTACTACCGGGAAGTGGAATAACCCCCACATCGACAGCCGCAACATACGGAGGTCACCATGCAACTGAATGTCAAACTGCTGCATCCCGATGCCACGCTGCCCCAATATGCTACCCCCGGCTCGGCCGCCATGGATCTGACCGCCTGCATGGACACGCCGATCACACTGCAGCCCCGTCAGCTTGCTACCATCCCCACCGGCATCGCCATCGCCCTGCCGTCGTGCGACTATGTGGCGCTGATCTTCGCCCGTTCCGGACTGGGCGTCAAGCACGGCATTTCCCTGTCCAACGGCGTGGGTGTCATTGACAGCGATTACCGGGGTGAGCTCAAGGTTGGACTGACCAACCTGTCGGATACTCCCTATACCATCCAGCCCGGCGACCGAATCGCCCAACTGGCCGTTTTGCCCGTGGTGCAGGCCCAAATCGTGCAGACAGCCCAGTTGGACACTACCGACCGGGGCACCGGCGGCTTTGGTTCCACCGGGAAATAAATTCAACGAAAGAGGAGCGTATGATGATGTTCGGTCTGTTCAAAAAGAAGGCAGAAAAGCCCCAGCCCGACCCCGTCGCACCGCAGGAAACTTCTCTCGACTCCGTTGATGATGGACTGGAACAGCGCAAGGCCTTTCTGGCTCAGTTTACCGGCGAGGAAACCGATATTCTGGGCATCGTCGGCCCCAGCGGCGTAGAATACGAAAAGGTGGAGGGCACTGCGCTGTGGCACGTCACCATCACCTTGACCGCCTGGATTGACGAATATCAGCAGCAATTGCAGCAGCAGGACGCCCGACTGGAAGCCATGGTGGACGACACGCTGCTCGACTATCTGCGTTCCCGCACCCCACGCAACTTCATTGTTGCCGCCACGGTGCGCCCGGCCCAGGAGGAGGGCCGTTTCCTGATGACCGATCTGCCCAAGCCCGGCTTCGACCCCGAGCTCAAGGCCCTTCTGGAGGAGCAGAACAAGCCGGTCACACTGGAGGTAGACTCGCTGGGCACCTTTACCCTCAACCGCATGTTGGGCTGGTATGATGCCACGATCCTCTGGATGGACAACGAAATCTCCCTCAACCTGGACCAGGCCGAGGAGCATTTGGCCGCGGCGCAGGAGACCGCCAAAACACTGGTCGCCGACCAGGCCAACTGGGATGCGCGCATACGCGCCTTTGCCGCCAGGCAACTGCTGCCCCGGATCCACCAGCTGCAGCAGGAGTGCGACGAGCCGGGCGAGCCCTTCACGCCGGAAACGCTGGCCGACCTGTTTGAGCTTGATTCCATTCTGGCCGGGCCGGATGACGCCTTTGAGTTCTGGCTGTGCAATGGCGATCTGCTGCTGGGCCACCCCATTCATGTCGCCGGTACGCTGGCCGATGGCCCACTTCTGGCCGAGATGGATGATTGACCGCCCCTGATAAAGGAGAAACTGTGTATGACTATCGTTCTTGCCTCCGCCTCGCCCCGCAGACGAGAGCTGTTGGAGCGCATGGGCGTGCGGGAATTTGAGATCATATCCCCCGACGCCGACGAAACGCTGGAAGACGGCCTTCCCCCTGCCGAGCAGGTGGAGCGGCTGTCCCAATTGAAGGCGCAAGCCGTAGCCGCCGAAACGGATGATGACTGTCTGATCATTGCCGCTGACACCGTGGTGGCACTGGACGGCACCATTCTGGGCAAACCTGTCGATGAGGAGGATGCCTTCCGGATGCTCAGCGCCCTGTCCGGCGTGCGCCACCATGTATACACCGGCGTCACCGTGGCCATGGGCGATCGGGTGTTGACCCGTCACGAGGTCACCGCGGTGGATTTCCGCACGCTGGAATCCGAGGAAGTGGAGCGCTACATCGCCACCGGCGAATGTATAGACAAGGCCGGCGCCTACGGTATTCAGGGCTATGGCGCTTTACTCATCGACGGCATCTGCGGCGATTATTATAACGTCATGGGTCTGCCGGTGGCCTGTCTGGCTCAAATGCTCAAGCAATTTGGCGTGGACTGTCTGAAGCTGGCCGCCCAATAACACCAACAAAAGGGGATCAACTGCCTTGAACAAACGCTCGCATCACAAGGGGCTCTGGATCGTGGTCATTGCCGCCATCCTCGCCGTGGGTACATTTGTAACCGCCCGCCTGCTGGGCGGCTCGGCCGATCCGCTTTCCGGCACGCTGGGTCTGATCACCACCCCGATTCGCGGCGGCTTGAACGCCGTGGTGGGTTGGCTGGAGGATCGGTACAACTATGCCTTCCGCTACGACGCGCTGGTGGCGGAAAACCAGCAGCTCAAGCAGACCATTGCCGAGCTGGAAAAACTGACCCGGGACAGCGAGGATGCCATTGAGGAAAACCAATACCTGCGCGATTTGTTCGGACTGCGCCAAAAGCGGGAAGACTTTGTGTTTGAATCGGCCCGAGTCACCGCACGGGGCGCTACCAACTGGAACTCCACGCTGACGCTGAACAAAGGCTCGCAGTACGGCGTGGCCGTGGGCAACTGCGTGGTGGATCAGTACGGCAACCTCATCGGCGTGGTCAGCGAGGTCGCTTACAACTGGTGCACGCTGACCACCGTGCTCGACCCCGAGCTGGAACTGGGCGCACTGGTAGCCCGTACCAACAGCGCCGCCATTCTGGAGGGCGACTTCGCCTTGATGGCGCAGGGCAAGCTCAAGCTGTCCTACCTGCCGGAAAACACTCAGCTGCTTTCCGGCGATCAGGTGGTGACCTCGGGCATGGCCGGTGTGTATCCCTCCGGGCTCAAGGTGGGCACCATTGACGAAATTTTTGCCGAGCCCTCGGGCATGGGTCGCTATGCGGTCATTTCCCCCTCCACCGATCTGGATTCACTGCGTCAGGTGTCCATCATCACGCAGTTTGAGATCATCGAGTAAGGGGGCCATTGCATGACACGGCGTGATTTTCTGCTGAAATGGCTGCTGTACGCGCTGGCTCTGCTGCCCGTGCTGGTGGTGGGATTGTATATCCTGCCGCGCTATCCGCTCTGGGGCACCATCCCGGCCTTGCTGCCCGTGGCCGCCATTGTGGTCGCCGTTCTGGAAGGCCATATCGGCGGGGCGGGCTTTGGTTTGTTTGTGGGCATGCTATACGATGCCTTCATCCCTGGCCCGCCCGGCGCCATGACGTTGGGGCTTTCTCTGCTCTGCCTGGGCGCAGGCGCGCTGGCCCGATACGGCGTGCGGCAGGATCTGGCCGGGTGCCTGCTGTGCTCAGCCGGCGCGCTGACCATCCTCAATCTGCTGCGCGTGGTCGCTATCCTTGTGCAGGGCCGCTCCGGATTGCTTGCCCTGCTCAAAATCGCAGGCTGCGAAGTGTTTTGGTCGCTGCTGTTTACCCCCCTCATTTATGTGCTGTTCCGCGCCGTTTATCGACGGGTGCCGCAAGCAAGCGTGTTTTAGCCTGGGAAAGGAGTGCCTTTCATGACGGACGACAGAATGGACGACGGCCGGCTGCTTCAGCGCCGACTGCGTATCCTGCTGGCCATTCTGGCCATCTTGATCGGCCTGTTTGCCGGTGTCCTTTACAATCTGCAGATCATTCACGGTGCCGAGTATCTGGAGCGCTCACAACGCAAAATCGCCCAGACCGACACCGTCAATGCCGCCCGGGGCAACATTCTGGACAGTCTGGGCCGGGTGCTGGTTTCCAACCGCATCAGCTATCAGGCCACGCTGGATCTCAGCCTGCTGGGTGAACCGGCGCAGCGCAACGCCACGCTCAAGCAGCTTCTACCCCTGTGCCGGGAGCAGAACATTGCCTGGAACGACAGTCTGCCCATATCCAAACAGGCCCCTTACGCATTTACCACACAGACCCCCTATTTTTACACCACCACCAATCAGGACGGCGAAACCATCCGTGAGCTGACCCGATTGGGCAAACTGGCTCTCTCTATGAAATGGATCACCGACGATCCCACCAAGAACGAGCAAGCAGTCCTGCCCTCCGCCGCAGAGCTGCTGGTTCTGATTTGTGAAGACTTTGAACTGGAAGGCGGCGCCACAGCGGAAAACCGGGCCGTCGCCGGTGTGCTGTACGAACTGTATCTGCGCTCCAAGGACATTTACCGCACCGCCTACATCTTCGCCGAGGATGTGAACATCGATCTGATCTCCATTGTCAAGGAGCGCGCGTTGGTGGGCATCCGTTTCGAGGCTGCCACCATGCGCCAGTATAACACCGCCTACGCCGCCCATCTGCTGGGCCGCGTGGGTCTGATCGAGGAAGCCGATTGGCCCACCTACAAGGAGCTGGGCTATTCCATGGACGCCACGGTAGGCCGAGACGGCGTGGAGCAGGCCTTTGAGCAGTACCTTCACGGCACTTCGGCCAAACGCATCATCGAAACCAACACCAGCGGCAAGGTGGTCAGCGAGTCCTGGCTCACCGATTCCGAAACCGGCGAGCTGCTGACCCCCCAACCGGGCCACAATGTGGTGCTCACGCTGGACATCCGCCTGCAGGAAGAGGTAGAGCGTGCGCTGGCAGAATTTGTGGCTACGCTGCCCGAGGAGCAGCCGGCCGCCGCCGTGGTCATCGATGTCAACGATGGCGGCGTCAAGGCCATGGCCTCCTATCCCACCTACGATCTGGCCAATTTTTCGGCCGCATGGAACGAGATCCGGGATAACCCCCTTTCCCCCATGTTCAATCGGGCCACGCAAGGCCAGTACCCTCCGGCCTCCACCTTCAAGATGGTCACGGCGGTGGGTGCGCTGGAAGAGGGGATCGTCACCCCACGTGATCGGATTCGGGACACCGGACGATATATGTACTACGCCCCCAGCTATACCCCCGGCTGTTGGATCTACAACCAATTCGGCGGCAGCCACGGAAACATCAATGTCAGCCAGGCCATCACCGAATCCTGCAACATTTTCTTCTTTGACGTGGGCCGCCGACTGGGCATTGAAAAGCTCAACGAATACGCCCGTATGTTCGGTCTGGGCGAGGCCACCGGCATTGAGCTGGCCGAAAAGACCGGCGTAGTCGCCGGTCGGGAATATACCGAAAATGTCCTGCATCAGCCGTGGAACGAGGGCTCTACGCTTTCGGTGGCCATCGGCCAGGAAAACAATCAGTTTACCCCCCTGCAGTTGGCCAACTATATCGCCACGCTGGTCAACGGCGGCAATCACTACTCCGCCCATCTGCTCAAAGAGGTCAAGTCGGCCGACTTTTCCGAGGTCATCTATCAGCGCCAGCCCGAGCTGCTGGACCGCATTGACATCGCCCCGGAAAATCTGGAGGCCGTCAAGCAGGGTATGCTGGCCGTGACCGAGTCCGGTTCGGCCGCCCGATATTTCCAGGGTCTGAACGTCAAAGTAGGTGCCAAGACCGGCTCGGCACAGGTGTCCTCCAAGAGCGAATCCAACGCCGTATTCGTGGCATTTGCCCCCTATGAAAAACCCGAGATCGCCTTGTGCATCGTGGTGGAAAAGGGTGGCTCCGGCTCGGAGCTGGCCGGCGTTGCCGCCGATATCATCTCCTTCTACTTCAACTCCGAAACCACGCTGGACAGCGTCCAGAGCGAAAACACTCTGATTCGGTGACGCCTATGTATTTCGACCCCCAAAACAAAGCCCATAAATCACCGTACGGAGCCGTCCCTTCGGGGACGCCCGTCCGTTTTACCCTGCACCCTCCCCGGCAGGACAGCTTTTCCCGCGCTGTTCTGACCGCCCGTTTTGAGCAGTGTGACGACCGAACCGTTGTGCTTGACCTGCCCTGGCGTGCCTGTTATCGCAACAAAGACGTGTTTTCCGGCGTGCTGAACACGACCGATTATGTGGGTCTGGTTTGGTATACTCTGCGTCTGGTGGGTCTGGACGGACGTTTCTGGCAGTCGAGAGAATACCAGCTGACCGTCTACGATGACAGCGATCCGCCCGCCGCCTGGTTTGGCGAGGGCGTGACCTATCAGATCTTTCCCGACCGCTTCTGCCGTCTGGCTGTGCCCGACCCCACCGGCATGGTGGGCGGGCGCACAGTGCACGCAAACTGGGACGATGAGCCGGAATACCGCCCCAACGAGCACGGCGAGATCCGCAACCGGGACTTTTTCGGCGGCAGTCTGGCCGGCATCCGCAGCCGCCTGCCCTACCTGCACCGACTGGGTGTGGACACCCTGTACTTCTGCCCCATTTTTGAGGCGGCGGAAAACCACCGCTACGGCACGGGCAATTATGAGAAGATCGACCCCATGCTGGGCAGCAACGAGGACTTCACCGCCCTGTGTGACGCCGCCCACGTCCTGGGCATACGCATTTTGCTGGATGGCGTATTCAACCACACCGGCTACGTCAGCCGCTATTTCAACGGCGACGGCGCCTACCCCAACCCCGGCGCCGCCCAGTCGCAGGACTCTCCCTACTACCCCTGGTTCCGCTTTGACCACTGGCCGGACCAATACGAAAGCTGGTGGGGCATCTACTCGCTCCCGGCCGTGGAAGAAGGTTGCCCAAGTTATGTCAACTACATTGCCGCCGATCAAAACAGCATCGTGCGCCGCTGGCTGCGTGCCGGTGCAGACGGCTGGCGGCTGGATGTGGCCGACGAGCTGCCCGATGCCTTTCTCCACACCGTCCATCAGGCCGCCCGTGCGGAAAAGCCCGATGCCATCGTCATTGGCGAGGTGTGGGAGGACGGCTCCAACAAGGTGGCCTACGGCGTGCGCCGCCGCCACATCTGGGGCGGCCATTGCGACGGCTTGATGAACTACCCTTTCCGCAATGCACTGCTGACCTGGCTGCTGGGTGGCAGGGCAGAGGACTTCAAGCACACCATGGAGACCCTACGGGAACACTACCCTCCCTGGGCCTTCCACTCGGCCATGAACTCTCTGGGCACCCACGACACCCCCCGTATTCTCACCCTGTTGGGCGAGGGGTGTGAGCGGCGCGAGCAAAGCCGCGACTGGCGCTGTGCCCATCGGCTAACCGCCGCACAGCGCCAGCGCGCCATCAACCTGTTAAAACTGGCCGCCGTGGTGCTGTACGCGTTCCCCGGCTCGCCCACCATTTATTACGGTGACGAGGTGGGCATGGAGGGTTTTGAAGACCCCTTCAACCGCCGTACCTTCCCCTGGGGACAGGAGCACGGCGAGCTGACCGACTGGTT
>JAZSCJ010000011.1:0-6192 GCA_045602885.1 Oscillospiraceae bacterium | reverse complement strand
CGAGGTGGAACGTATCCTCAAGATGGTTAACGGCGTTATCCTGCTGGTGGACGCCGCCGAAGGCCCCATGCCCCAGACCCGCTTTGTTCTGAGCAAGGCTCTGGAACTGGGTCACCGCGTCATCGTGGTGGTCAACAAGATCGACCGTCCCGACCAGCGCATCCACGAAGTTGTGGATGAGGTTCTGGAGCTGCTGCTGGATCTGAATGCCACCGAGGATCAGTTCGATTCCCCCATGCTGTTCTGCTCCGGCCGTCAGGGCACCGCTTCCTATTCTCCCGACTCCATGGGAACCGATCTGCAGCCCTTGTTTGATACCATCATGGAGTACATTCCTGCCCAGGAAGTGGATCTGGAGGCTCCCTTCCAGATGCTGGTCTCCTCCATCGACTACAACGAGTTTGTGGGCCGCATCGCCATCGGCCGCATCGAGCGCGGCAGCGTCAAGCAGAATCAGGAGATCGCCGTGTGCAATTACCACACGCCCGACGAGGCCCCCAAGAAAGCCAAGGCAACCGCCCTGTACACCTTTGACGGTCTGGGCCGCACCCCGGTCACCGAGGCTTCCGCCGGCGAGATCATCGCCCTGAGCGGCATCGGCGAGGTCACCATTGGCGACACCATCTGCGTGCCCACCTGTGTGGAGCCCATGGAATTTGTCCAGATCTCCGCCCCCACCATCGAAATGACCTTCTCGGTCAACGACTCCCCCTTCGCCGGACGCGAGGGCAAGTTTGTCACCAGCCGCCAGATCCGCGAGCGTCTGTATAAAGAGACCATGAAGGACGTGTCCCTGCGCGTCACCGACACCGACTCCACCGAGGCCTTCAACGTGGCCGGCCGTGGCGAAATGTCCCTTTCCATTCTGATCGAAACCATGCGCCGGGAAGGCTTTGAGTTCCAGGTTTCGCCCCCCCGTGTGCTCTACCAGGAGATCGACGGCAAGCTGTGCGAGCCCATCGAGCGACTGGTGGTGGACGTGCCTGCGGAAAACGTGGGCGCCGTCATCGAAAAGATCGGCTCGCGCAAGGGCGAAATGCTGGAGATGAACCCCGTGGGCAACCGCATGAAGGTGGAATTTCTGGTTCCTGCCCGTGGCTTGTTCGGCTATCGCAACGAATTTTTGACCGACACCAAGGGCGAAGGCATCATGGCCAGCATCTTTGAGCACTACGCCCCCTACAAGGGCGAGGTCAGCCGCCGCAGCAACGGCAGTCTGATCTCCTTTGAAACCGGCGAAAGCGTCACCTACGGCCTGTTCAACGCCCAGGAGCGCGGCTCGCTGTTCATCGGCGCGGGCGTGCCCGTCTACGCCGGCATGGTGGTGGGCGAGACTCCCAAGAACGAGGATATCACGGTCAACGTCTGCAAGAAAAAGCAGCTGACCAACATGCGCGCCTCGGGCTCGGATGACGCGCTGCGGCTGACCACCCCCCGCCAGATGAGTCTGGAGCAGTGTCTGGAATTTTTGGCCGACGACGAGCTGCTGGAGGTCACCCCCGAGAGCCTGCGTCTGCGCAAGCGCCTGCTGGATCACTCCGCCCGTATGCGTGAGGCATCCAAGAAAAAGCAGTAACCTTAAAAACGCTCTGTATTCTCCGTCGCGGAGAATACAGTGCGTTTTTGTTTTGTGCGTTGTGAAAGGGCAAATCATTTCCCAGGAAATCAAGTCCGCCGCAGACTTATTTCTGCTTCAGATACGCGCCGAGCTTTTTGTCCTCAGTCTTGATGTGCGAAACCAACACGCCTACCTGTGCATTGATGCTGCTCAAATCGGCAATGGTAGGGCCGGCAGCCGGAATGGCAGCCGCCACTTCCTGCAGCGTTTTCTTATAATTTTCGTGGAATGCGCGGTGGGTCGCCAGACCGGGATAGTCGCTTTGCTTTTGCAGCTGCTCCTCGTGGGCAAAATGCTGCTGCACATAGTTCAGCAGGAATTTAACCGCCGGCTCCAGCGCGGCGCGGCCCTGCCCCTGACTGCAATCGTCCATCAGCTCATTGACGGCATTGAGCAGTTCGCGGTGTTCCTTGTCGATGATGGCGTTCCCGGTTTCCAATTCCTTGGTCAGTTCGTACTTCATGATTACGACCTCCAAACAAAAGTTTTGTATTGTCAAACCGGCTTGAGCCGGATGTCCTCCCCGAAGAAGGGAAGGGCGCGGAACTCGCCCTCCAAGCGGGACGCGATTTGGGGCGTATAGCGCCGGCGCACATCGTCGGGCGACAGGTTGGAGGAGATGACCGTTCGGCGGCCGGCCACCAGGCGGGTGTTGAGCAGGGTATACAGCGTCGCCTGGGTCAGGGCAGTGGTCAGCTCACAGCCCAGATCGTCCAGAATCAGCAGATCGCAGTTGAGATAGCGGTTGGTTTCCTCCCGGGCGTCCCGGGCATCCTCGTCGCCCCTGGAAAACTTTTGCGTTTCGAAGGCCGAGAAGATATTTCCCGCCGTATCGTAGACCACGGAAAATCCGTTTTCCGAAACCACCCGGGCGATACAGGCCGACAGGAAAGTTTTGCCCAGACCGGGCGCGCCGTACAGAAACAGGTTGTCGAAATAGAACCGGCCAAACTTCTGGGCGTAATTGCGGCACACGTCCAGCACACGGGCCATATTCTCCCGGGGGGATGTGCCCATGTCCGGCCACGGCTGGGTGGAATAACATTCCAGCCGGAAGCTGTGGAAGGACTGCTCGCCCAGATCCAGCAGCTTGGAAAGCTCCTTGATCTGCTCCTGCGCGCACAGCACCTTCAGGCAGTCGCACATCTGCCCGTCCGCCCAGCCCTTGTCGGCGCACTTGGGGCAGGCCGGCTTGTCCTCCAGCACATCGGGCGAATATCCGGCGCTGACCAGCAGCTGCTCCCGCTCGGCCTGCAGGGCCATATTTTCCTGCCGCAGGCGCTCGATCTCGGGCGTGGGGTCGCCCCCACGGAAGGTGGCCTGCGCCACCTTGAGCAGCGTCTGGCGCAGGTGGCGGTCAATTTCGGCCACCCGGGGCATGCGCTGCTCCACCTCACTGCGACGACGGTCCAGATCGTCGGCGCGATGACGGCGCTGCTGCTCCAGCCGGGCGGTGGCCCGGCGCAGTACCGCGGTATCGTAAGACATACTCAGTCACCCCTTTTGTTCTCTTGGGTAAAACGCTCCAGCCATTCCATATCCCGGCGCAGGCGATCCCCTGCGCTGGGTGCGGCGGGCTGTACCGACACAGGCTTTTTGCGCGCCGGGTCGGAATCCCCGGCCTGCACCTGCGCCACGGAATGCAGCCCCTTGGCGTGCCAATTTTTCAAAATGGAATTCATGTACGGCCAGTTGAGCGACTGCTTTTTCATGACGGTGCGCTCGTAGGCCAGCCGGATGGCATC
Organism: Oscillospiraceae bacterium; assembly: GCA_045602885.1. Lineage (GTDB taxonomy): Bacteria > Bacillota > Clostridia > Oscillospirales > Oscillospiraceae > JAJPXI01. The sequence goes on along the minus strand of JAZSCJ010000011.1, from coordinate 2,829 downwards.
GTTGGGGAAGCCCATATCCATCCATGCCTGCAAATACTCCCGCTCCTTGTCCACCGCAGGGCGGTTGACAATGTCCAGCAGGGGCAGCAGCTCCCGCTCCCGCTGACGCAGGCCGCTCTGCCGCTGCAGGTATTCCTCGGCCGCCTCCACGGTGTCCAGCCCCATGCGCCGCCAGGCGTAAGCCGTCTTTTTGATCAGCGGCATTTTGGGGCGCTTGCCGGGGCCGTATTTTTCTTGAAACTGCTCGGCGCACCAGGTGATCATCAGCAGGATGACCTCGGTGGGCAGGGCCAGATAATCGTAAATTTCGTACAGACTTTTCAGATCGGTTTCCGACAGTTTTTTGCCCAGCCGCCGTTCCACCGTCTGATACAGGCTTTGAAAGGAGCTCTCTTCGCTCATGGCCGCAAGAATATCGGCGCGCAGATAGTCCGGCGGGCCTTCCGGCTCCAGCGGCGCCGCCTCGGGCTCCGGGGCCGTCGGAGCGGACACCAGACCCAGTCCGGCCAAGGTCGTCCACGCCGCTTGGGTGCGCTCGGCCGTCCAGCGCAGGGTTTTGCGGGCCTGTTCGGTGTCGGCATGGCGCAGCAGCGCAAGATACAGCAACGCCGCATCCCCTTCGCCCCGGGTCAGCAGCTTGTCGGCCGCCTCACCGGACAGAGAAACCACCTGCCCCAGAATCAACTGCGCCATTTCGACACCTCCTTGTTGGTAGTCTTATTATTCTACACGAAAAAAGCGTCGGCGTAAATAGCAAAACCATCACCAACGTGTTTGCGCCCCTCCCTCCGACCGGCGGCAAATTGCCGCAAAACCTTGCAACAAACGAAGGTGCGTGATAAAATCGGGTGAAACTTTGCGTTCCAATCAATCTATTCTAGGAGACCGTCTATGAAACGTCCACAGCTTCAACTGATTTCTTCCATGGTCATTTTCGGTACCATCGGCCTGTTTGTCCGTGGGATCCCCCTGCCCTCCAGTGTCATCGCCTTCGCCCGTGGCGTGATCGGCACACTGTTTTTGCTTTTGGTCTTTGCCCTGCGCCGCAAGCGCCCGGATCTCAAGGCCCTGCGCGCCAACTGGCTGATTTTGCTGCTGTCCGGCGCCGCGCTGGGCGGAAACTGGATCTTGCTGTTCCAGGCCTATCGCTACACAACGGTGGCCACCGCCACGCTGTGCTACTATCTGGCGCCCATGTTCGTGCTGCTGGTTTCCCCCCTTGTGCTGCGGGAACGGCTGACCGTGCGCAAGCTTTTGTGCGTGCTGGTTTCCATCGTGGGCATGGCGCTGGTTTCCGGCGTGCTGAGCAGCGGCTTGCCGGCGGCACAGGAGCTGACCGGCATCCTGCTGGGTTTGGGCGCGGCCGCCCTGTACGCCACGGTGGTCCTGCTCAACAAAAAGCTGACGGCGGTGCCCGGCAACGACCGCACGGTGGCACAGCTGGCCCTGTCCGCCATCATCGTGCTGCCCTACATCCTGCTGACCGAAGAACTGTCCACGCTGTCCGCGCCCATGCCGGCGCTGGGTCTTCTTCTGCTGGTGGGCGTGGTACATACCGGCGTGGCCTATGCCCTGTATTTCGGCTCGCTCAAGGATCTCAAGGCCCAGACGGCCGCCATTTTCAGCTACATTGATCCCATCGTGGCCATCCTGCTTTCCGCCCTGCTGCTGCGGGAGCACATGGGCCCGGCCGAGATCGCCGGCGCCGTTTTGATCCTGGGCAGCGCTCTGATCAGCGAGCTGCCGGAAAAAACGGCATAATTTTACCGAAAAACCAAAAATTCATCGTAATTTTATTTTTCATTCTGCGGTATATGTGATATAATTCTTTGTATAATCGTATCATCAACGAAAAACGTGGGAGGGGCCATTATGAAAAACAAATTAACCGTAAGCATTGCCGACCAGGAATACACCCTGATCGCAGATCAGGATGCCGACGCCGTGCTCAAGATCGCGGCCCACGTGGACGCCAAGGTGCGCGAGGTTATGACCGGGAACAACCTGTCGCTGGCCAACAGCGCCATTCTGGCCTGCATGAACGTTGCCGAGGAATACTTTAACGAGATGGCGGCGGCGGAGAATCTGCGCCATCAGCTCAAGGAATATCTGGAAGAGAGCGCCAAGGTCAAGCAAGAGCTGTCCGAAGCCAAGCGCGAGATCTTCAAGCTGCAAAACAAACGCTGATTACGATAGGACGATCGACCATGCTGGAATTGCTCGCCCCGGCCGGTTCGCCGGAGGCCATCGCCGCCGCGGTGCAATCGGGGGCTGACGCCGTTTATTTTGGATATGGAAACTACAACGCCCGCCGCAATGCGAAAAACTTCTCCCGGGAAGAAGCTGCGGCGGCGATTTCCTATTGCCATTTGCGGGGTGTTAAAGTCTATCTGACCATGAACACCCTGCTGACCGACCGCGAATTACCCGCAGCCGCAAAGGTGGCTGCTGAGGCATCCGACATGGGTGCCGATGCCGTTTTGGTGCAGGATTTGGGCGTGGCCCGTATGCTGCGGCAGACCGTTCCCGATCTCCCTCTGCATGCCTCCACCCAAATGTCCCTCCACTCCCTGGACGGTGTGAAGATGGCGGCCGATTTGGGCCTGAAACGGGTCGTGCCTTCCCGGGAACTGTCCCGACAGGCCATTGAATACATCTGCACCCACTCCCCCATCGAAATCGAAGTATTTGTCCACGGTGCTCTGTGCATGTGCTATTCCGGACAGTGCTTTTTCTCATCGGTCATCGGTGGACGCAGCGGCAACCGCGGTCTTTGCGCACAGCCCTGCCGCCTGCAATACGGATGGGGTGATGCCGCCGACAGTTATC
>JAZSCJ010000010.1:0-5007 GCA_045602885.1 Oscillospiraceae bacterium | reverse complement strand
TGGCGATCATGAAGTCCTCGCCGCTCTTGTAGCCGGCCTTTTCGATGGCGGCCACGATGACCTTCAGCGCGTCCTCGTCCTTCTTCAGGTTGGGGGCGTAGCCGCCCTCGTCACCCACGCCGGCGGCAGGAGTGCCGTTTTCCTTGAGCACGGTCTTGAGGGTGTGGAAAACCTCGGTGCACATACGCAGACCCTCGCGGAAGGAGGCGGCGGACACCGGCATGATCATGAACTCTTGGATCTCCACGTTGTTGGTGGCGTGTGCGCCGCCGTTGAGGATGTTCATCATGGGCACGGGCAGCTGCTTGGCGTTGACGCCGCCGATGTAGTTGTACAGAGCGACGCCGGTGCTCTCGGCAGCGGCCTTGGCGCAGGCCAGGGAAGCGCCCAGAATGGCGTTGGCGCCCAGACGGGTCTTGTTGGGGGTGCCGTCCAGCTCGATCATGGCCTTGTCAATGGCGGTCTGGTCCAGCACGTTCATACCGATCAGACACTCGGCGATCTCGGTATTCACGTTGTCCACGGCCTTGAGCACGCCCTTGCCCAGATAACGGCCCTTGTCGCCGTCACGCAGCTCGCAGGCTTCGTAGATACCGGTGGAAGCGCCCGAGGGAACGGCAGCGCGGCCTACCGTGCCGTCTTCCAGATAAACCTCTACCTCAACGGTGGGGTTGCCGCGGCTGTCCAGGATCTCACGGCCCAGAACATCAACAATTTCGATCATCTGCTTCATAATACGAATCTCCTTCACTATAGCATTTCAAAGTAGGATGCTTTTCTCAAAAAATCAAGGTTGCGCCGGTCATTTCCAGGGGCTTGGACAAGCCCATCAGATCCAGCATAGTGGGGGCGATGTCGGCCAGACGGCCTTCCCGCAGACGCACGTCGGCACCCAGAATGATGAAGGGCACGACGTTGGTCGTGTGGGCGGTAAAGGGGCAGTTGGCCGGGTCGAGCATCTGCCCGGCGTTGCCGTGATCGGCCGTGATGATGGAAACGCCGCCCATTTTGGCGGTGGCCTCCACCACTTGACGCACACAGTCGTCCACGGCCTCTACAGCCAGACGGGCGGCCTCATAGATGCCGGTGTGGCCCACCATGTCGCAGTTGGCAAAGTTGAGCACGATCACGTCATACACACCGCTTTCGATGCGCTTGACGGCCTCCTCGGCCACCTCCCGGGCACTCATGTCGGGCTTGAGGTCATAGGTGGGCACCTGGGGCGAAGCGATCAGCGCACGATCCTCGCCGGGGTAGACGGTTTCCATGCCGCCGTTGAAGAAGAAGGTCACATGGGCGTATTTCTCGGTTTCGGCAATGCGAAGCTGAGTCAGACCCAGCAGGCTGAGATAGGCACCCAGTGTGTTGTCCAGCGTTTGCTTGGGATAGGCCACCGATACGTTGGGCATAGAGGCGTCGTATTCGGTGGTGCACACGAAGTGTACCGGAGCAAAGCCTGCTTTGCGCTCGATATCGGTAAACTCGGGATCCACAAAGCAGCGGGTGATCTCCCGGGCCCGGTCGGGTCGGAAGTTGAAGAAAATGATGGAATCCTCCGCCTTGACCGTGGCGTCGGCAAGGCAGACGGTTGGCAGCATGAACTCGTCGGTCACCTGAGCGTCGTAAGAGGCCTGTACAGCGTGAACCGGGTCGGGGTCCTGCACGCCCTGACCCAGCACCATGGCGTCATAGGCCTGCTGAACGCGGTCCCAGCGCTTGTCGCGGTCCATGGCGTAGTAGCGGCCCATCACCGTGGCGATCTGACCGATGCCCAGCTGGGCACAGCGGTCAACCAACTGCGCCACAAAGTCCTTGCCCGAGGTGGGAGCTACATCGCGTCCGTCCAGGAAACAGTGGATGTAGACACGCTGCAGACCCTGCTGCTGTGCCATTTGCAGCAGTGCGTACAGGTGGGTGTTGTGGCTGTGCACGCCACCGTCGGACAGCAGACCCATCAGATGCAGGGCGCTGCCGGCCTGTTTGCAGTGTTCCATGGCGGCGCAATACGCCGGGTTGGTGAAGAAATCTCCGTCAGAGATGGACTTGGAAATGCGAGGCAGATCCTGGAATACCACCCGGCCGGCACCGATGTTGGTGTGGCCCACCTCGCTGTTGCCCATCTGCCCTTCGGGCAGACCGACGTCCAGCCCGGAGGCCGAAAGCGTGGTGTGGGGGGACTCGGCCCAGTAACGGTCCAGATTGGGGGTGCGGGCATGGGCGATGGCGTTGCCTGCCGTGGCCTCACACAGACCGTAGCCGTCCATGATAATAAGTGTGGTAGGTGTCTTCATAAAAACCCTTTCTTGATGAGACCTATACATTGTCCCGTCCGGCATAGCCGTCCGGGCCTACGCTAAAAATTTGCCGCCGGCAAATTTTATTAACGCTGCGGCTCCTGATTTGCGGCGTTGATGATCTCCATAAAGTCAGTGGGCTTCAAAGCAGCGCCGCCAATCAGACCGCCGTCGCGTCGTCGCAAGCTTCATATCGCTCGTCACACCGCAGGCGGTATGGCTCGTTCATTTCGCTGCTCCTCCTTGCCCCACAAAACCAATGGTTTTGCGGGGACCCCGAAACAGACGTGGCCGGCTGACTTACTCCTGATTTGCGGCGTTGATGATCTCCATAAAGTCAGTGGGCTTCAAAGCAGCGCCGCCAATCAGACCGCCGTCCACGTCTTCCTGCGCCAGCAGCTCGGCGGCGTTCTTGGGATTCATGGATCCGCCGTACTGAATGGTGACGGCGCGGGCGGGACGGGCGCCGTACAGCTTGCGGATGACGGCGCGAATGGCCGAGCACACCTCGCCGGCCTGTTCGGCGGTGGCGGTTTTGCCGGTGCCGATGGCCCACAAGGGTTCGTAGGCGATGACCACCTGGCGCAGCTTGTTGGCGCTGACGCCGGACAGGGCGGCCTTGACCTGATAGGCGATCAGCTCCAGCGTCACACCCAGCTCACGCTGCTCCAGACTTTCGCCCACGCAGACAATGGGGCGCAGACCGGCTTCCAGCGCGGCGTGCACCTTCTTGTTGACGGTGAAATCGGTCTCGTTGTAATACTGGCGGCGCTCGGAGTGGCCCAGGATGACGTACTTGACGCCCAGATCCTTGAGCATCTCGGCGGACACCTCGCCGGTGTAGGCGCCGCTTTCCTCGTAGTGCATATTTTGCGCGCCGATGGCCACCCGGGTGTCCTTAAACAGGCGCAGCGCGGTGGGGATGTTGATATAGGGCACGCAAAGCACGACCTCGCACCACTTGGGCTTGCCCACCAGAGGCTTAAAAGCCTCGGCAAAGGTGCGGGTGTCGGTTGCGGTTTTGTTCATTTTCCAGTTTCCTGCAATGATGGTCTTGCGGTAACGGCGGTTCATTCCAACCAGTCCTTTCAATTTATGGAGTCTATTTTGTTGCGCCGAATGGGCGTAAACAGGGATTACTTGTCCAGCAGGCAGGCAACGCCGGGCAGTGCGTCGTCGCAAACGTCGTATCCCTCATCCTGCCGCAAGCGGCAGGCTTCGGTCACTTTGCTGCTCCTCCTTTCCCCACAAAACCGCCGGTTTTGCGGGGGCCCCGAAGGAACTGCCGTGCGAAGAGATTACTTGTCCAGCAGGCAAGCCACACCGGGCAGTTCCTTGCCCTCCATGGCGGCGTCGCAAGCGCCATATCCTTCGTTTCCGCCGAAGGCGAAAACTCACTCATTTTGCTGCTCCGCCTTTCCCCACAAAACCGCCGGTTTTGCGGGGGCCCGGGGGGAATTCATTCCGGTAAGAGCTTGTTGTTCTATCTTGCGGTTTTACTTGTCAAGCAGGCAAGCAACGCCGGGCAGTTCCTTGCCCTCCATGAATTCCAGGGAAGCGCCGCCGCCGGTGGAGATGTGGGTCATCTTGTCGGCGTAGCCCAGCTGCTGCACGGCCGCGGCGCTGTCGCCGCCGCCGATGATGGTGATGGCGTCGGTCTTGCTCAGCGCTTCCGCCACGGCCTCGGTGCCCTTGGCGAAGGCGGCAAACTCAAACACGCCCATGGGGCCGTTCCAGATGACGGTGCCTGCGTCCTTCACGGCATCGCAGTACAGCTTCACGGTCTCGGGGCCGATGTCCAGCCCCTGCCAGCCGTCGGGGATCTCGCCGGTGGGAACGACCTTGTTTTCGGCGTCGGCGGCAAAGGCGTTGGCAATGACGGTGTCGATGGGGAGCAGCAGCTTGACGCCCTTCTCCTGTGCCTTCTTCACCATCTCGTTGGAGTAGTCCATCCAGTCACTCTCCAGCAGGCTGTCGCCCACCTTGCCGCCCTGCGCGGCGGAGAAGGTATAGGCCATGCCGCCGCCGATGATGATGGTGTCGGCGATCTCCAGCAGGTTGTTGATGACGCCGATCTTGGAGGAAACCTTGGAGCCGCCCAGAATGGCGACCAGAGGACGCTTGGGATTGGCCAGTGCGCCGCCGATGATCTCCAGCTCCTTCTGAATCAAAAAGCCGGACACGGCAGGCAGATACTCGGACACGCCGGCGGTGGAGGCGTGAGCGCGGTGCACCGCGCCAAAGGCGTCAGATACATAGATGTCCGCCATGTCGGCCATGGCCTTGGCGGTTTCGGGATTGTTCTTAGTTTCACCCTTCTCAAAGCGGGTGTTTTCCAGCAGCATGATCTGGCCGGGCTGCAGCGCGGCGGGCTTGGCCTTGGCGTCCTCGCCCACCACGTCGGCGGCCATGATGGCCTGCTGGCCGAGCAGCTCGGACAGACGGGCGGCCACAGGAGCCAGCGTCAGCTTCTTCAAGGACTTTTCCCACTCTTCCTTGGTGATGGAAGCAAGTCGGATCGTAGCCATGTCGTTCTGTGGGCCAAGGAGGTGAATCTATCAATTGTCTTCCTAAGCCCGCTTGGCCTCCGACTTGCCGACGTGGTGGGCGAGGACGCCAAGGCCAAGGCCGCCGCGCTGCAGCCCGGCCAGATCATGCTGCTGGAAAACACCCGCTTTGAGAAGGGTGAAACTAAGAACAATCCCGAAACCGC
>JAZSCJ010000009.1:0-3957 GCA_045602885.1 Oscillospiraceae bacterium | reverse complement strand
AGTTCTACGCCAAGGCCAACGAGGTCATCCCCGATGATCTGGCTGCCGTGGGCGCTCTGCTGGCCAAGGACAACATTATCCACTCCTATCCCCACTGCTGGCGCTGTAAGAATCCCATCATCTACCGTGCCACTGAGCAGTGGTTCTGCTCGGTCGACGCCATCAAGGACACCGCCATCGCCGCCTGCGACAACATCCAGTGGAAACCCGAATGGGGCAAGGAGCGCATGGTGGCCATGATCGCCGAGCGCAACGACTGGTGCATCTCCCGTCAGCGTGTGTGGGGCGTGCCCATCCCCATCTTCTACTGCGACAAGTGCGGCAAGGACATTGTCACAGCCGAAACCATCGACCACGTGGCCAACCTGTTTGCCGCGCACTCCTCCAACATCTGGTTTGGGCAGGATGCCGATGCGCTGGTGCCCAACGGCTTTGTCTGCCCCCACTGCGGCGGCACGCACTTCTCCAAGGAAACCGACATCATGGACGTTTGGTTTGACTCCGGCTCCACCCACGCCGGCGTGCTGGACGCCCGGGATTACCTGACCTTCCCCGCCGACATTTATCTGGAAGGCGGCGACCAGTACCGCGGCTGGTTCCAGTCCTCCATGCTGACCTCCATTGCCGCCAAGGGTGTGGCTCCCTACAAGCAGATCATTACCCACGGCTGGACGGTGGACGGCGAGGGCAAGGCCATGCACAAGAGCCTGGGCAACGCCGTCAGCCCCGATGAGGTCATCAAGGAGTACGGCGCCGATATGCTGCGTCTGTGGGTGTCCTCCACCGACTACACGCAGGATGTCCGCATCTCCAAGGACATCATGAAGCAGCTGTCCCAGGCCTATCTGAAGATCCGCAACACGGCCCGCTATATGCTGGGCATCCTGTGCGACTTTGATCCCGACACCGATCTGGTGGCGGTGGACAAGATGGAATCGCTGGACCGCTTCGCCCTGCACACCTTCAACGAGCTGGTCAAAACGGTGCGTGACGCTTACGAGCGCTATGAGTTCCACACCGTGTACCGCGCGGTGTACAACTACTGCGTCATCGACCTGTCCAACTTCTACTTCGACATCACCAAGGACCGCAGCTACTGCGACAGCGACCCGCTGCGCCGCAGTGCCCAGAGCGCCCTGTATATCATTCTGGACGGTCTGACCCGCCTGATCGCCCCCGTTCTGGCCTTCACCAGCGATGAGATCTGGGCTTCCATGAAGCACGCCGCTTCGGTCAACGCCGAAAGCGTCCTGCTCAACGATATGCCCGAGTACACCGGCGCCTACACGCTGGCCGCCGACGAACTGGAGCATTGGAACAAGCTGGTCGATTTGCGTAACACCGTCAACAAGGCGCTGGAAAACGCCCGCGCCGCCGGTGTGTTCAAGAAGGCGCAGGATACCGAGGTGACCATCGGTTTGGAACATGCCGCCGATGCCAAGCTGCTGGATGGCGTGGATCTGGCCACCCTGTGCATTGTGTCCAAGGTAACGGTTACCACCGATGCCGTCGCAGGCGAGAAGATGGCCGACGCCGCCATCCCCTGCACCATCGCCGTCAAGCTGTCCGAGGCGCCCAAGTGCCCCCGCTGCTGGAATCACCACGATCATGTGGATGAAAACGGCCTGTGTCCCCGCTGCGCTCAAGTGGTCAGCATGATGTAACCATAACAAGGCTGCCCGTCCATGGGACGGGCAGCCTTTTCTTGCATTTGCAGGCATGGTTTGGTATCCTTAACAAGCGATGCGTTTCATCGCAGACAACCGGGCGGAGGAAGAAAACTATGATTTTACGGTCGGCACAAATGCACGAGGCGCAGCAGTGCTATCAATTTATCGAGGATGCGCGGCACTATCATCGAAGCCTTGGCTTTGAACAGTGGCATCCGGGCTATCCCACGCCGCAAACCATCGTAAACGATATTACCCACGGCATTGGATACGTCTTTGAAGTTGAAGGAGCGCCCGTGGGGTATTGCTGTATGGTCATCGGAGAAGAGCCTGCATATTATGAGATCGACGGCGCGTGGAAAACCGATCGTCCGTATGCCGTGGTTCACCGCATGGCCTTTGGGGAAAGCGCCCGGGGAAAAGGGCTGTCGCATACTGCCCTTGGGCTGATCAAGCGGTGGTGCGATGAGCGCAACATATCTTCCATTCGTGTCGATACCCAAGAGGAAAACAAACCCATGCAGCACATCTTACAGCGTGAGGGGTTTGTCTATTGTGGGCTGGTCACCTTCGATGGCGGCCCAAAACTTGCATATGAGTTAGATTGGTAATGTTCCGTGCATCGGGCAGCCTTTACAGGCTGCCCGATTGCGTTGTAATTTCCACCGTTGCTCTTTTGCCCCCAAAATGGTATGATAGGGAAAACTCAACTATGAATTGCGAGGATCTTTTCCATGCTTTATCTTCTTTGCACCCTGCTCTGTGCCGGGCTGATCGCGCTGGATCAATGGGTCAAGTGGTGGACGGTGGTTCACATCGGTACCACCGCCTTTGAGGGCATCGCTTTTCGCGGCGTCTGGCTGGACGAGCCGCTGCCCTTTCTCCCCGGCATCCTTGGTCTGAATTTCGCCACCAACACCGGCGGCGGCTGGTCCATTCTCAGCCAGCACACCTGGCTGCTCTCGGCAGTTTCCATCGTGATCGCGCTGGCCATCATCGCCATTCTTGTCCTGCGTAAGGTGCGCCATCCCTTTGGCGTGATCACGCTGGCCCTGGTACTGGCCGGGGCGGTGGGTAATCTGATCGACCGCATCCGCCTGGGCTATGTGGTGGATATGTTCCAAACCCTGTTTATGGATTTCCCCATCTTTAACGTGGCCGACGTGTGCATTGTCTGCGGCGGCATCGCCTTTTGCGTTTATTACGCCTTCTTTTACGAAAAATGGGAAGCCAAGTCTTGATGATCCCCACCGATACGGCGGGCGAACGCGTGGACGTACTGCTGTCCCGCAGCATAGAAAACATGACCCGCTCGGCCGCAGCCAAGCTGCTGGAGGAGGGGGCTGTTTTGTTGCAGAATAAGCCGGTACGCAAAAATTACAAAACCTGCCCCGGCGACGTGTTCCAGGTGACGCTGCCCGAGCCGGAGCCGATCGAAGCGGTTGCCCAAAATATTCCGCTGGATATTGTGTACGAAGATGCCGACGTCATTGTCGTCAACAAGCCGGTGGGCATGGTGGTTCACCCGGCCGCCGGCCATCCCGACGGCACATTGGTCAACGCATTGTTATATCATTGCGGAAATTCACTTTCCGGAATCAACGGCAGTCTGCGCCCCGGCATCGTGCACCGCATTGACCGGGACACTTCGGGTCTGATCATCGCCGCCAAGAACGATTTGGCCCATCAGGCCCTTGCCGCCCAACTGCAGGATCATTCGCTGTATCGGGAATATGAAGCGATTTGCGTGGGCAATCTGAAGGACGAGCAGGGCACCATTGACGCGCCCATCGGCCGCCATCCCGTGGACCGCAAGAAAATGGCCATCGATCCCAAAAACGGCCGCCACGCCGTGACCCATTGGACGGTGCTGGGCCGTTATCCCGGCTGTACCCATGTGCAATGCCGTCTGGAAACAGGGCGCACCCATCAGATCCGTGTCCACATGGCCTCCACGGGGCATCCGCTGCTGGGGGATGTGGTCTACGGCGCCAAAAAGCCCTATCCCGGTCTGGCCGGGCAATGTCTGCACGCCCGGCGGCTGTCCTTTGTCCATCCACGCAGCGCCCAGCGCATCACGGTGGAATGTCCGCTGCCCGATTGGTTTGCGCGGCTCTTGACAAAACTCGACCGAATGGGGTAACATGGATTGACCACAGCATAACAAGTGAATCACAGGGGCGCTGGACGCAAGTCCGGCTGAGATGCGAAGCGTAACGCCGCTTCCGAACCCTAATGGGAGCATTGTCTTCCTAAAAGCTGATCCGGGTAATGCCGGCGTAGCGAG
>JAZSCJ010000008.1:0-12941 GCA_045602885.1 Oscillospiraceae bacterium | reverse complement strand
GCTTCCGACGCAAACACGAAATTGAATACTTTCGGATGCAAGAATAATCCTGTGAAATTCAGAATGGGCCTGCCCCTGCCGTCAAAGTCGGCACACTTGCATTTCAAATTGGGTGGGATATAAAAGCAAGCAAACGGCTCTCTTCCCCAAAAAACAAGGGAACGGAGTCGTGTTATCTATCTTTTTGCAAAAGGAATAGGCTAATGAATAACAGCACATCGAATGCCCGCCTGACAAAGCAGGAACTCACGATCGCAAAGCAAATTCTGGCCCAGCGAAACGAGAAAACTCGCACCAGCGGTTTTGAACAAAAACTGTGTGATCCGGAGTTCAGGGACTACTATCATCCCCGAACCCCAACCGGAAAGCAGATATATATGAGCTATACCGGCGAAGAACTGTTGGATATCCTTATCACTTATATGGAGCATCCCGGGCATTCTCCCGATTGGGAAAAGGTACACCATGTATATAAGCTGTACCTGAACTGGCGTTTTGGAAATCTCCCTCAGGCAAAGGAGAAAGCGAGAGCACGGCAAAAGGCCTTGATGCAGCAGGCAAAATGGCCGCCGGACTGGCCGGAGCGCGTCAACCCGGAACCATTGTATCAATGGATGGCTGAAAAAGGCAAAGAACTGACAGAGGAACACCGAAACAACATAGAAGGACTTTGCAAAACAGCACGGGAGACCGGAATGCCGCCAGATTTGTCATCTCCTGAGTGTCAACTGCTCGGGAAGATCTGCAACTACAAGAAGGCTTTGGAAATGATGAACATTCCGGCGCTGCGAAAAACCGAGCTTCGATTCATGGCAAGATACTGGAAAGAAAACAGAGAAAAGTAAATTCAGCAATACTTAGGAGGATAACAACATGGCACAACTGAAAAGAAAAAGCATCAGCCTGCTGTTGGCAGCAATCCTGATGCTGAGCCTTTGTGTCCCTGCGATGGCGGTTTCTGAGAAAGAAATTGCTTCTGCTGTCACCAAGAGCGCGGAGTTTATGCTCGGCGCGGTCAAGACACCCCAGGTGGGTTCCATCGGTGGTGAGTGGGCCGTCATTGGCCTTGCAAGAAGCGGTTATGATGTGCCCCAGGAGTATTGGGACGACTATTACGCTACCGTGGAGGATTACGTAGAGTCCTGCAAGGGCGTGCTGCACAAGAAAAAATACACAGAATATTCCCGTGTGACCGTGGCGCTCACCGCTATCGGTGCCGATCCCACCAACGTTGCGGGATATAATCTGCTGACTGCCCTTGGCGACTTCGAAAAGACCATCTGGCAGGGGATCAACGGCCCCATCTGGGCGCTGATCGCTTTGGACAGCGGCAACTATGATATGCCTGTCAATGCAGAAGCGAAAACCCAGGCCACCCGTCAGATGTATATTGATGAGATTCTCTCCCGGCAGAACAATGACGGCGGCTGGAATCTGACGAGCAAAGGTGGGGATAGCCAGTCTGACCCGGACATCACCGGCATGGCGCTGCAGGCTCTGGCAAAGTATCAGACACAGTCCGCAGTTAAAGCTGCTACAGATAAGGCACTGACCTGTCTGAGCAAGATGCAGGATGCTGACGGCGGCTATGCCAGCTGGGGTACTGCCAATTCCGAAAGCATTGTTCAGGTCATCGTGGCCCTGTGCGAGCTTGGCATTGATATTGAGGACAGCCGCTTCGTGAAGAACGGCAACACACTTCTGGACAATCTCATGACCTATCGCAATAACGACGGAAGTTTCCGCCACACCTCCGACGGCAGCGGCAGTGACCAGATGGCTGCGGAACAGGGCTTCTACGGCATCGTAGCCGTGATGCGAGCCATGCAGGGCAAAAACAGCCTTTACCGCATGAGCGACTGCAGCATCCGTGTTTCCGGCAACGCAGGTGTGGACACCATCGGTCTGCCCGGCAAACACGCAGATGTGCAGAAGGTTTCCATCACCGCCCCCGGAAAGACCTTTGCGGATATCTCCGCACACAAAAACCAGCCTGCCATTGAAGCCTTGATTGCCCGTGGCATCATCAACGGCATGGGCAACGACAGCTATGCACCGGATGAAACCATGACGCGCGCTCAGTTTGCCACCATCGTGGTGAAAGCGCTCGGTCTGACGCCGAAAGCAAACAGCGTTTTTTCGGACGTTCCCACAAAAGAATGGTATGCGTCCTACGTCGGCACTGCATATGCATACGGCATCGTAAACGGTAGAGACGCAAAAACATTTGACCCTAACGGAACGATTACCAGACAGGAAGCTGCCACTATGGTGGCGCGAGCTGCCAAGCTCTGCGGTATGGATACCGAGCTGGAGACCTATGAGATCCTCAACGCACTGGCACAGTTCGGGGACTACGTGACCGTGGATACCTGGGCGCAGGAGAGTATGGCGTTCTGCTACAGTGAGGACATTCTGGACCAGAGCGATCTGGATATCGAGCCGAAGCGCGCCATCCTCCGCTGTGAGATCGCCCAGATGCTCTACAACATGCTGGGCAGCGCAAAACTGCTGTAAAGGAGCTACACACATATGTGGTTTCAAAAAAATAAATGGAAGATCATAGTACCCGTCATTATCATTGCGGTACTTGCCGGCGCATTTTATTTCGGCGGCAATGCTCCCGGCTCCAAGGGCTGGGAAGTAGGCGGGAATGAACCTGCTGTCAGTACGACACCGGATGCAAATCCGACACCGACGCCTATTCCGGATAAAACACCTGAATCAACACCTACACCCACACCGGATGTGAGCGCAAAACCGGAAAACACACCGACACCTGCTCCGGAACCGACCGAAACGCCGGAGCCGACACCTGAGGTGACCCCCGAACCGACTCCCGAGCCTACGCCGGAAGCGCCGCAGCCCACCATGGAGATCAACCCGGAAACCGGAAAGGACAAGTATCTCACCGATCCCGTGCCGGAAGGAATGCCCCTGCCTGTGGAGCCCCAGAATGTGACCATTGGCAGCACGGCCTATACTTGCACCATCTCCATCAGCTGCTCCACCATCCTGAACAACATGGATCTCTGCGATCCCGCCAAGGTCGATCTGGTACCTGCGGATGGCTGGATTCTGCAGCCCATCACCGTCACTTTCTATGAAGGCGAGAGCGTATTCAATGTGCTCCAGCGCGTTTGCAAACAGCAGAAGATCCACATGGAGTTTGAGAATACCCCCATCTACAACAGCGCCTATATCGAGGGCATCAACAACCTATATGAATTCGACGTTGGCGAACTGTCCGGCTGGATGTATCAGGTGAACGGTTGGTTCCCCAACTATGGCTGCAGCCGCTATGGACTGAAAAATGGCGACATCATCAACTGGGTCTATACCTGTGACCTTGGCTTCGACGTGGGCGGCGGATACTCCACCGGAAACGGCAGAGGCTGAAAGACAGTGTGATATAACATGAATAGAGATACCTTTTCAAGCTATCATCCCATCATAAACTTCATATATTTTGCGTTGGTACTCATTTGCACCATGTTCTTTATGCACCCGGTCAGTCTACTGATTTCTCTGGCCTCGGCGTTGGTTTATGCGGTGTATCTCAACGGCAGAAAGGCAGTTCGTTTTTCGCTGCGTTTCATGCTGCCCATGATGCTGATTGCCGCTGTCACCAACCCGGCTTTCAACCATGAGGGCGCAACGATCCTGACCTATCTGCCCTCGGGCAACCCGCTGACACTGGAGAGCATTCTCTACGGCCTTGCGGCAGCTGTCATGCTGGCAAGTGTCATCACATGGTTTTCCTGCTACAATGCCGTGATGACCTCGGACAAATTCGTGTATCTGTTTGGTCGCATCATACCTGCGCTTTCGCTGGTGCTTTCCATGACCCTACGTTTTGTGCCGAAGTTCAAGGCGCAGCTCCATGTGGTCAGCGAGGCCCAGCGCTGTGTTGGTCGCGATGTTTCAGACGGCACGATGCTGCAGCGGCTGAAAAACGCAATTACCATCCTGTCCATTATGGTCACATGGAGTCTTGAAAACGCCATTGAAACGGCGGATAGCATGAAAAGCCGGGGCTACGGCCTGCCCGGACGCACTGCCTTTTCCATCTACCGCTTTGATGACCGTGACAAAACAGCCCTTATCTGGCTGTGCTTCTGCGGCTTTTACATCTTTGCCGGATGGATGGCAGGCGGACTAAGCTGGCAGTATTACCCCATTATCAAGGGAACGCTCACCGGCGCGTTCCCCATCAGCTTTCAGCTGGTGTATCTGGCACTGTGCCTGACACCCGTGATTCTGAATCTCGCCGAGGACAGAAAGTGGCGCACGATTGAAAATGGAGGATTGGCGAAATGAAGAATCTGATCAGTTTTCCAATTTACTCGGAGAATCTTGTCCAATACCAGGATATGGAAGATTTGCGGCAGGAACTGCGCGAAATGCGCTGTGACGGCATAGAAGGCCTCTGGGACTTTGAAGATTTCCCAAAATCGTTTCCAACCGAACTGGTTACAGGCTATCACCTGATATTTTTTCCCGACTGGCTGGATTTCTACTGCGGAAACCAGCAGGCGCTGCTGCGCAAATTCGGCAGTCTGGATGCTGTCCGGCAGTTCTACGGCGGCGACAGCCGCAGGGATATGCTGACCCAGTATCGAGATGACTTTGCGCGTGCCGAACAGCTCGGCGTAAAGTATGTTGTTTTTCATGTATCAGACGTGTCGATTGAAGAAGGCTATACATACAACTGGCTGCACAGCAGCCGCGAGGTGATCGAGGCTGCTGTGGAACTGCTCAACACGCTGCTGTCAGAAAAAGACTGGCCGTTTGAAGTGCTGGTGGAAAATCTGTGGTGGCCCGGCTTTACGTTTACGGCTCCGGATGAGACAACCCGTCTGCTTGACGGGATTCACTTTCCACGAAAGGGCATCATGCTGGACATCGGTCACCTGATGAGTACCAACAGGCAACTGCGTACTCAGAGCGAAGGTGCAGCCTATATACACCGTATGCTGGACGAACATAAAGACTTGGCCCAGCAGATTAGAGGTATCCATTTGCATCATTCTCTCAGCGGAGAGTATGTTGCATCGCATACAGGAACTCTGCCGGCAGATTTGCCGCGGGACTATATGGAACGCTTTATGTACAGCTACGGGCATATTCAGCAGATTGATCAGCACCGCCCTTGGACAGATCCGTGCGTCTGTGAACTGGTTGAGCGAATTGCTCCGGAGTATCTGGTACACGAGTTGCCTTCGTTCAGTCGTGTCGACCGGCGAAATGCAGTAGAAACGCAAATGAGCACACTCATGGCAAAAGGAAAGAAACTGTAATGGCTGAAACATTTACAATCCGAAACCTGAGCTTTTCCTATCCTGAACAGGAAGCAAAAGCTATCGACGATTTGAGCCTGTCCGTTGGGCAGGGCGAGTTTGTGGTGCTCTGCGGCCCTTCAGGCTGCGGCAAATCCACACTGCTCCGCCAACTGAAAACAGTGCTGGCTCCCCATGGACGGAGAACCGGCGAGATCCTGTTTGAAGGTACTGCATTGGACGAACTGGATCAGCGGATACAGAGCCAGCGCATCGGCTTCGTGCAGCAGTCTCCTGAAAACCAGATCGTTACGGACAAGGTCTGGCATGAGCTGGCCTTTGGACTGGAAAGCCTTGGCTGCGATACACCCACAATCCGAAGAAAAGTTGCTGAGATGGCAAGTTTCTTCGGCATCCAGACGTGGTTTTACAAGAATGTCACGGAGCTCTCCGGAGGACAGAAGCAGCTTTTGAACCTTGCCTCCGTTATGGCGATGTCGCCTTCCGTGCTCATTCTCGACGAGCCGACCAGCCAGCTTGACCCCATCGCGGCATCGGACTTCCTTGCTACGCTGGGCAAGATCAACCGCGAGCTTGGCACAACTATCATTCTCACCGAGCACCGCCTGGAAGAAGTCTTCCCGCTGGCATCCACGGTGGCTGTCATGGACAAGGGCAAGCTGCTCTGTACCGGCACACTCAAAGAGGTAGGAACTCTGCTCAAGGACAAAGGGCACGCAATGTTTCTCGCTATGCCCAGCGCCATGCGGGTCTGGGCGGCGGTAGAGAATGCGGCAGATTGTCCCATCACGGTCCGGGAAGGCCGCGACTGGCTGACAGAATATGCCGCGCAGAATGAACTGAACGAACTGCCTGCCGAGATAGTCCATACATACCCCGATGAAACCGTCCTTTCAGCTGAAGAGCTTTGGTTCAAGTACGAAAAAGACGCTCCCGACGTGGTGAAAGGCCTGTCCCTTTCTGTGAAAAAGGGTGAGTTTCTTGCCTTGCTCGGTGGCAACGGTACAGGCAAGACCACGAGTTTGAAACTGTTGGCGGGACTGAACAAAGCCTATCGCGGTGAAGTACATACCAAGGGCAGCGTCGGTGTTCTGCCGCAGAATCCGCAGGCGCTCTTTGTGAAAAAGACCGTGCGGGAAGATCTCTTTGAGATTTTGAAAAACAGCAAACTCAGCAAAGTGGATAAAAAAGCCAGTGTCGCAAAAATGGTGCAGCTCTGCCGTTTGGAAGAGCTGCTTGACCGTCATCCCTATGACCTGTCCGGCGGTGAGCAGCAGCGGGCAGCGCTGGCCAAGGTGCTGCTGCTTGATCCGGATATTCTCCTGATGGACGAGCCTACCAAGGGACTGGACGCGGAGTTTAAGCAGATTTTCGCTGAGATCATACAGGTGCTCCTGCGCCGTGGTGTGACCATCCTTATGGTCAGCCACGATGTGGAGTTCTGCGCCCGTTATGCCCATAGCTGTGCGCTGTTCTTCGATGGCAATATTGTCACGGAGGCTTCACCCCGCGCCTTCTTCTCCGGCAACAACTTCTACACTACCTCTGCAAACCGAATGGGCCGCGCAGTTGCGCCCGAAGCCGTTACGCCCGAAGACCTCATCTCTGTCTGCGGCGGGGAGCTGCCGCCTGTGCCGGAGCTGCCGGATGAGGACTTCACACTTCCACAGCCCGCCGAGAACACAGCGGATTGGAAGCCCAAGCCACTGCCATGGTGGAGAAAACTGATTGCTGCGGCAAGCGGCATCCTCAGTCTTGTTTTGCTCATTCAGGCTATGGGCGTAACAGATTTGTCCGCACTCATCGGCGCAGAAGGCATGACTGTGCTGGCAGGAGATCAGCTGAAATTATATGCAATGATGATCTTCTCTCTGTTTGCCTTTGCGTTCTCCATTTCACGCCGAAGCCATCGCCCGGACTATCTGGCGCAGACACCAAAAGAGAAGCGCAGGCTCTCGAAGCGCACTCTCGTGGCAACGGTACTCATTCTGCTGCTCATTCCCATCACCCTGTTTGTAGGTGAGACTTATCTGGCGGGTAAGAAGTATTATTTTATCGCTCTGCTCATTATGCTGGAGTGCATGATACCCTTCTTCCTGATCTTTGAAAGCCGCAAACCGCAAGCGAGAGAGCTGGTTATCATCGCGGTGCTCTGCGCCATCGGCGTGGCAGGTCGTGCGGCCTTCTTCATGCTGCCGCAGTTCAAGCCTGTTATGGCGCTGACCATCATCGCGGGCGTGGCCTTCGGCGGCGAGACAGGCTTCCTTGTGGGCGCTATGACCATGCTGGCCTCCAACGTCATGTTCTCACAGGGGCCATGGACACCGTGGCAGATGTTCTGCATGGGCATTATTGGTTTCCTTGCCGGTATTTTGTTCCGCAAGGGATTGCTTCGCCGCAGCCGCATTTCTCTGTGCATCTTCGGCGCGCTTGCCGCCATTGTGATCTACGGTGGCATTATGAACCCGGCCTCCGCGCTCATGTGGGCCGGTGAGATCAACTGGAAAATCCTTATGTCCTACTATATTTCCGGCTTCCCGATGGACTGCGTACACGCCGCAGCCACATGGCTGTTCCTGTGGTTTGCCGCCGAGCCCATGCTGGAGAAACTGGATCGTATTAAGGTGAAATACGGCTTTTATACGCTATGACGAATAAGAAAAATTATGTGAGGTATTTTTATGAGAAATCCTTATTTTTCAACACTTAGAAGAGCTATTTCCTTCACTGGATACTTCGTCACATAACGGCTTGGTAGAGTAAATTTAATTAAGTGGTGAAAAAATCTCCGTACTTTTGCCTGCCTATTGCTATGCTGCCGCTCATTTGACTGAATTGATTCTTGGCTCCGGAGCTGCGTTGCGCCATGATCTGCATCAGAAGCTAATCTTTGATTATGGCATCGCACGGCATGCGTTGCCTTGGCGAAGAAAGCGGTTGACTAATCCTGCAACCAGAGTTACGATCGACACGCAGATAGTAGTCGAACCTCGTTAGATCCGTTCCAACGAGGCTCGTTTCATGACCACAACAACCACCACAGACACCGCCGGGACACCTTCGAACAATGGGGAAAAGAGGTCACAAGACCATTCGTTTTTTAGACGAAAGGGTTAGAAATGGCTGAAAATCGGTACAAATCATGGTTCTCTATTCGTTCGCATCCGAGAGGTCGACGGTTCGATCCCGTTCAGGTCCACCAATAATTAAAGGGCACGCTACGGCGTGCCCTTTAATTATTGATTGATCTGCCTCGGTCGAAGCGTGCATCGCGAAGCGATGCCGGTTCGAGGTCGAAGCCCCATGGGCGGTATACCGCCCATATCCCGTTCAGGTCCACCAAGCAAAACGCCGCCCCGGTTCTTTTCGAAGAACCGGGGCGGCTTCTTATTATGATTTTACCGTCGTGCTGATCGGCATCGCAGCGCCGGAGGGCGCTGTCGTTCCAAGGATATGATCGCAGATCTCTTTGGCGCCGTTTTTGCTGTTCTCCAGAAGCACCTGCTCCATAGCGGCGCGCTTTTTCTCGTTGCGCAGCAGGCGCAGGCAATGCACGGCGATGCGCCGGGGGTCTTTTGCCCCTACCGCGGCGCCCATCTGCACGAAAAAGCGCATATTGTGCTCTTCGCACCCGGCCACCGCATCCACCAGCACCATGGGAAGACCCTTGGCCATGGCCTCGGTCGTGCTGATGCCGCCGGGCTTTGTGACGTACACATCGGCACTGTCCATCAGCTCGGGGATGTTGTCCACAAAGCCATGGATATGTACATTGGGCATATGCCCGTGCGCCTGGATCAGTTTTTCGTACAGACTGCGATTTTTGCCACAGACCACCGAAAGCTCGCACCCGGGACCCATGCGCTGAGCGATCAATTCCGCCAGCTTTTCCATGGGGCCGCAGCCCATGCTGCCGCACATCATCAGAACGTGCAGCTGATCGGGGGGGATGTCGGCCTTCTGTTTGGCCACAGCCCGGTCCCGCCGCTGGTAGAATTCCTGTCGCAGCGGGATACCCACCGCCATGGTCTGTTTTCCGACAAAATCCGCCGCCAGACTGGCATCGGGAATAAAGTACAGATCCAGCTTGCTGTCCTGTATGCCGGGATAGCAGGTATAATCGGTACCCACAAAATACGTCTGCACCGAGGAGGACATCCAGCGCTTGGCCTCGGTCATCATCAGCGCGGAAAAAATGTGGGCGCAAATCACGTGGGTAAAGCAGTTTTCCACGCAGTAGTCACGCAGGTCCTGCGCGCCCTTGGCGAAAAAGCGATACACCGCCGAGCCTTCCTCCCATATGGAGGTATGCCGCTCGGCCGCACCGTAACCGGTCCGGAACAGCTTGGGGAGGTGGCAATACATAAAACTGTGCCCCCAGGACAGAAACCTGGCCGTACGGTTTGAAATGAACTGCAACGAATCCACCACTTCACAATGCGTGCCCCGCGTGTGGAACTGTTGGGCAATGGCCTGGGAAACGGCGTTGTGGCCCTGTCCGGTGCTGCAGCTTAAAATCAATACTTTCAACCAACTACCTCCTGTGAGCGCTTGACGATGGTTCGCACCATATTTTAGTCCAATCGTCCCCAAGAATCAAGTTTTACTCTTCATTTGTAAGAATTAATTTATCAATTCGACCCGCCGGGCATCCTGCCGCCCAAAGCAAAAGAGCCGGGGCTTCCAAGAAGCCCCGGTTCTTTATTTGAAGTAAGCATGGCAAACACTTGCCGGCTTTCGCCGTGGATCAATAGTTTTCCTTACGCACCTCAAAGTAAGCCTGCGGATGCTTGCACACCGGGCAAACCTCGGGCGCGGCGACGCCCATGACCAGATGGCCGCAGTTGCGGCACTCCCACATGGTGATGCCGCTCTTTTCAAAGACAGCCTTGGTTTCCAGGTTCTTGAGCAGGGCACGATAGCGCTCTTCGTGTGCCTTTTCGATGGCGGCCACGCCACGGAACTGCTCGGCCAGCGCGTGGAAACCTTCCACGTCGGCCTCTTTGGCCATGCGGTCGTACATATCGGTCCACTCGGCATTCTCGCCCTGCGCCGCGTGGAGCAGATTCTCGGCCGTATCACCCAGCTCGCCCAGCGCCTTGAACCACAGCTTGGCGTGCTCTTTCTCATTGTCTGCCGTCTGCAGGAACAGTGCCGCGATCTGCTCGTAGCCGGCTTTTTTGGCCACGCTGGCAAAGTAGGTGTACTTGTTGCGCGCCTGGGACTCCCCGGCAAAGGCCTCCCACAGATTCTTTTCCGTTTTGGTTCCGGCGTAGGGGTTTTTTGCATTAGTCATCGTTGTTCCCGTCCTTTCGTTTCATTACCGGCGTCCGGCAGAGGCCACAGGCTTCTTTCACACCGGGCGTCAGCTTTATTTTCTGCGATGCGGCCGGTTTTGTCAAGCACCTATGGCGGCGGTTTGCTCCGCCGCACGCTTTTCTTTTGGGGGATTTACAAAGTCTTCCCCAAACGGTATAATTTTATGAAGAAAATGAAGTTCTCCCGCGGGAAATCGGCACGGGTTCGACTGGCCGCTGCCTTAAGCTGATGACTTCTGCGCGCAACGCAGAAATTGTCGGCTTTTTTGTTTGGACAAGGAGGAATCCACCATGCTCACGTCCCTTGCGCTCATCTTTTTGGTCGGCCTTTCCCTGGCGGCCATCTGTCACAAGCTCAAGCTGCCGCGCATCATCGGCATGCTGCTGACCGGCATTTTGCTGGGGCCCTTCGTTCTGGATCTGTTTGACCCGTCCATTCTGGGCATTTCCGCGCAGCTGCGGCAAATGGCGCTGGTCATCATTCTGATCAAGGCCGGGCTTTCCCTGCGGCTGAGCGACTTGAAAAAGGTGGGGCGGCCGGCCCTTTTATTGGCCTTTTTGCCGGCCTGCTGTGAGATTTTGGCCTATTTCCTGCTGGCGCCGCCGCTGCTGGGTGTTGACCGGGTGGAGGCCGCCGTGATGGGCGCGGTGCTCAGCGCCGTTTCTCCGGCCGTGGTGGTGCCCCGCATGGTCGATCTGATCGAGCGCAAATACGGCACCCGCAAGGGTATCCCCCAGATGATCCTGGCCGGCGCTACGCTGGACGACGTTTTTGTTATCGTCTTGTTTACCACCTTTCTCTCCATGGCCCGTGGGGACGGCGTGCGTCTGATGACCCTTGCCAACATCCCCATTTCCATCGTCACCGGCCTTGTGCTGGGCGCGTTTGCGGGCGTTGTGCTGTCGCTGTTTTTTGAGGCCGCCTATACCCGCAACCACCCCATCCGCAACAGCATGAAGGTCATCCTTGTATTGGGCGTGGCCTTTTTACTGCTGGCCGTGGAGGATTGGGCCGAAGGGGTGGTTTCCGTTTCCGGTCTGCTGGCCATCATGAGCATGTCCACCGTGCTGGCTATGCGCAGCATTCCCGACGTGACCCGCCGGCTGCAGGAAAAGTACGGCAAGCTCTGGCTGGCCGCCGAGGTCATTCTGTTCGTTCTGGTGGGCGCGGCGGTGGACATCCGCTACACACTGCAGGCCGGTGCGCCCGCCGTGCTGATGATTTTGGCCGGGCTTGCGTTTCGCTGTGTGGGCGTATTGCTGTGCACCGTTAAAACAAGCCTTACCCCGCGCCAGCGCCTGTTCTGCGTGCTTGCCTATTTGCCCAAGGCCACGGTGCAGGCCGCCATCGGCTCGCTGCCCCTTGCGCTGGGCCTGCCCTGCGGAAATATGGTGCTGTCGGTGGCCGTGCTGGGCATTCTGATCACCGCCCCGCTGGGCGCGCTGAGCATGGATCTGACCTATCAACGGCTTTTGCCCCACGACGACAGGGGCTGATCAACGATCAAAAACCGCCGATACGGCCCATGGGGCTTGTATCGGCGGGTTCTTTGTATGTTGCAGCTTAGTGGCGCTGTGCGGCGGCACGCATGGCCTCGGCAATGCTGAAGTCCTTCTGCTGGGTTTCGGGGGCCGCCAGATGCATCAGCCACACCTTGGCCAGATCCACCCACGCGCCGCAGGCCAGATACTTGTCCATGCGATAAGGGCTGGCTCCGGCAGGAACGCCGGTGGCAAAGCTGTGCTCACCCTTCTGGAAGATGTGCAGCTCGTAGGGGATATTGTGCTCGGCCAGCGCCTGCGCCATACGCAGGGAATGCATGGCAGGCACCAGCGTATCGCTGGCGGCATGGGCCATGAAGATGGGCGGGGTGTGCTCGGAAACATGGAGATAGGGGCTGGCCTCATCCATTTGCTCCTGCGTCGGCTTGCGGCGGCCAAAGAAGGCAAAATTGCCCTCCAGCAGCATGGGGTTGGGGGGCAGGGTGGCGGTGTAGGCCTCCTGATAGCTGTAGTCGATCACGGGATAGCCCAGCATGACGGCCAGGGGCTTAAAACATGCGCTGTCCACGCCAAAATGCTCGCTGAGCAGGGGCTTGTGCCAGCCCACCGCCATGTTGGCGCACAGATTGGCACCGGCCGAGAATCCCAGCAGGCTGATGCGCTCGGGATCCACGTGCCATTCACGGGCGTTTTCACGGATGGTCAGCATGGCCTTGGCCAGATCGAGCATCTGGGCCGGATGGCGCGGGCTGTTGTCGCCGCAGGTCATGCCTACGGTGTATTGCAAAATAAAGGTCTGGTAACCGGCATCGGCAAAGCG
>JAZSCJ010000007.1:0-3794 GCA_045602885.1 Oscillospiraceae bacterium | reverse complement strand
GATATTTCTGATGCATATACTGCATTATCGGATGAATATGCAGCCTTTGACCGGCGGCAGTCCGGCCGGGTAAAGCGCAGTCTGCTGGGCGGCCGGGTCATGTCCTGGGTGGATCTGGCGGGCTACTATTGCCCCTGGACGGCCGAGTCGGTGGTCAGCTCTGACGTGGTGGACAGCCATATCCCCTTTAACATCGCCCACGAAACGGCCCACGGCCTGGGCATCGGACCGGAAGCCGAGTGCAATTTTGCCGCCTGGCTGGTATGCAAGGATCATGCCGACCCAAAAATCGCCTATTCCGGCTGGCTTTGCGCCTTTGTTTACGCCAACAATGCCCTGTACGCCGCCGATCACCAAAACTGGCAGGCGCAGTATGCTGGCCTGTCCGAGCAGGTGCGGTTTGATCTGAAGGTACTGTCCGACAGTCTGGCCCGGTTTGAAAACACCAGGGTCAACGAACTGGGCAGCCGCGCCAACGACGCCCTCATCAAGGCCACCGGCCAGCCCGAGGGTCTGCGCAGCTATGGCAGGGTGGTAGACCTGATGCTTGCATATTATTCCGCTGAAAATGAATAAGAAACGCCGTTTTCCCCTTGTTTTTTCGGGAAAACGGCGTTCTTTTTGACGATAATTTATGGAAACCGCCCAATTTCTTTTCTAATATTTGTGCATTGTCACTATTGAATATTCATCCGCAGTTTCGTATGATTATCCCATAAAATCTATTTTTGGAAAAGAGGCTTTTATAATGAAGAAATTCATGAAGCTGGCCGCCGTTCTGATGGCCGCCGCCATGCTGCTGGCCCTGTGCGCCTGCGGCAACGAACCCGAAGCAGA
Organism: Oscillospiraceae bacterium; assembly: GCA_045602885.1. Classification (GTDB taxonomy): domain Bacteria; phylum Bacillota; class Clostridia; order Oscillospirales; family Oscillospiraceae; genus JAJPXI01. Next base: position 2,957 of record JAZSCJ010000007.1, on the reverse strand, counting down.
TAATCCCTACAAGACCATTACCCCCGGCGTTCTGACCGTGGCTACCAGCCCCGACTACGCTCCCTATGAGTTCTATGCCATCGGCGCCGACGGCACCGCTGAGCTGGCTGGTTTTGACATCGCTCTGATCAAGTACATCGCCGATTACCTGAAGCTGGAGCTGGAGATCATCCCCATGGACTTTGACGGCGTCCTGCTGGAGCTGGCCAACGGTTCCGTGGACCTGGGTGTCGCCGGTATCTCTCCCGACCCCGACCGCGCTGAGAGCATGGACTTCTCCGACATTTATTACGAGGGCGGTCAGGCCTTCATCACCGTGAAGAGCAAGGCTGACATGTTCACCGATCTGGCTTCTGCCAACACTCCCGGCATCTCCGTCGGCGCTCAGAACGGTACCATTCAGATGGATTTGGCCCAGCAGTACAGCCCCGACGCCGACATCGTCACCCTGACCAAGGCCACCGACATCATTGCTGAGCTGGTTTCCGGCAAGCTGGACGGCGGTTACGTTGAGTGGGACGTGGCAGTTGCCTATCAGGTCAACTATCCCGATCTGCACATCGTCTGCGAAGTTCCCTATGAGGTCGAGGGCAATGCCGTTGGTGTCAAGAAGGGCAACGAGGCTCTGCTGGAAGGCGTGAACAAGGCCATCGCCGCCTGCATCGACGACGGTTCCTTCTCCCAGTATGTGGCCACCGCTCTGGAGCAGGCTTCCGGCGATATCTTCGAGGGTCTGATCGAAGAATAATCCATTCTATCAATAACCGTGCTTTTGGAATCCTTCCCGGCTTTTGCCGGGAAGGTTTTCCTGTGTATAATCGGAAAAAGAAAGGAGCCTCAAATTTATGGGAGGCCTCATTAAGCTTTCAAACTTTGCCAAGCTGTCCGGCTATGCGGAGATGTTTGGACAGGGTCTTGCCATCACCGTCATGCTGTCTATCGGCACGGTGGTCGTGGGCGCTCTGCTGGGTATCGTTCTAGCGCTGATGCGCATGAGTGACATCCGTCCCCTCCGTTTCTTCGGTCTGGACAAAGAGGGCCATCTGCGGGGTCCCGGTGTTCTGACCACCCTGAGCAAGTTCAACCCCCTGTCCTTTTTGGCCACTGCCTACGTGGAGATTCTCCGTTCTACCCCCGTCATCGTTCAGATCGCCGTTATTTACTACGGTATTTTCGGCGTGATCGATCTGCCCACCTTCTCCCTGTTTGGCATCACCAAGTTTCACCGGTTTTTCCCCGGCGTGGTGGCGCTGGGCATGAACTCGGGCGCTTATCTGTGCGAGATCATTCGTTCCGGTATTCAGTCCATTGACGGCGGTCAGAGCGAAGCGGCCCGTTCCCTGGGTCTGAATCAGAACCAGACCCTGCGCTTTATCATTCTGCCCCAGGCGATCCGCAACATTCTTCCCGCCATCGCCAACGAGTTCGTGGTCATCATCAAGGAATCTGCCGTTACCTACACCATCGGTGTGCAGGACATCATGGCAGTGGTCCAGTCGGTCAAGGGTGCCACTTACCTGATCATGGAACCCCTGCTGGTGGCAACGGCGCTGTATTTCTGCCTGTGTTTCCCCACGTCCAAGATCATCGCGCACTTCGAGAGGAGGATGAGCCGTGGCAACAAACGATAACATTCTCATTCAGGTCTCCGGTCTGAAAAAGCATTACAACAAAGGCGCCATCAAGGCTCTGGACGGTGTAAATATCGACATTCGCCGCGGCGAAGTGGTCGTTGTCATCGGTCCTTCCGGCTCCGGCAAGTCCACCTTCCTCCGCAGTCTGAACCTGATGGAAGAACCCACCGGCGGCGCCATCATTTTCAACGGTGTGGACATCACCAAAAAGAAGATCCGCAACGAGCAGGGAAAGATGGTCAAGCTGAACATTGACGAGCACCGTCAGAAAATGGGTATGGTGTTCCAGCATTTTAACCTGTTCCCCCACATGACCATTCTGGACAACATGACCCTGGCCCCCATTCAGGTCAAGGGCATGAAAAAAGAAGACGCCGAAAAGCTGGCGCTGTCCCTGTTGGAGCGCGTAGGTCTGGCCGACCGTGCCAACGCCTATCCCATCCAGCTGTCCGGCGGTCAGAAGCAGCGCGTGGCCATTGTCCGCGCCCTGTGCATGGAGCCGGAGGTCATGCTGTTTGACGAACCCACCTCCGCCCTGGACCCCGAAATGGTTGGCGAGGTGCTCCATGTTATGCAGCAGCTGGCCGAGGAAGGTATGACCATGGTTGTGGTCACCCACGAAATGGGCTTTGCCCGGGAAGTGGCCAGCCGGGTCATCTTCATGGATGCCGGCAACATTCTGGTGGACACCGATCCCAAGACCTTCTTCAGCAATCCCGAAAACCCCAGACTGCAGGATTTCCTGTCCAAGGTTCTGTAACATCAAACAGAAACGCACCCACGACTGTGGGTGCGTCTTTTGTGTTTAATAGGTCACTTCCATCAGCATCAGGCCGCAGGCGGGGGCCAGCGGGCCGGATTGTTTGCGGCCTTTTGCCGCCAGCATGGCGGGGATCTGTCCCGGCAAAAGCCGATGGGCGCCCACCTCTGCCAGTGTACCCGTCATAATGCGGATCATGTGGTACAAAAAGCCCTCGCCCCGGAAGTCGATCACCAGATCGGCGCCCTCACGGGAAAAAGTAATGCTGTCCACCCGGCGGACGGTGGATTTCTTCCCCGGTTTGGTATCGCAGAAGGACTAAAAATCCAGCTTTCCGATCATGTGGGCTGCGGCGGCCTCCATGGCGGCAACGTCCAGCCTGTCGGCGCAGGGCCAGCTGTATCGGCGGCCAAACACGTCGGGGACATTTCCCTGATGGATGCGGTAGCGATACCATTTCCCCTTGGCGTTCAGCCGGGCGTGGAAACGGGGTTCGGCCTCGGTCAGCTCTGTCACGGCGATGTCCCGGGGGAGATAGCGGTTGATGTAGTCCATGACCTCCT
>JAZSCJ010000006.1:0-15447 GCA_045602885.1 Oscillospiraceae bacterium | reverse complement strand
TTCTCCAGCGTGCTTTCCTTGGAGAAGCTGCCCACCGTCTTGCCGTTGACCTTGAACGCGTGCAGGAAATTGCCCTCGGCATCCACCCGGTAGTAGTCATCGCTTCCCTCGCGCTTGGCCACCCGGTTGCCCTGGGTGTCCACGTAATAGGTCTTGCCGTCCAGCTTCTTTTCGCTCACCGCGCCTTCGGCGGCGATCATGGTGTCAGTGCTGTCCCAGTTGAACCGATCCCCCAGCAGCTCGCCCAGCGATTTGCCGGTATTCACGGCCGTCGTTTCATTGCTGCTGGCCAGACCAATGGCCTTGGCCGCCTCACCGCTGATGGCCAGCGTGGAACCCTCTGCCACCTGGAAGTTGATGCGGACGGATTTTTCAAAATAGTTGCTGTACGAGCCGGTGCCATTGTTCTGATTGACGCCCAGATTGATCTTGCCCGCGCCGAAGGCGTCGTCCAGCTTTGCCTGCAGATCGTTGAGGAACTGCTTGCCGTCGGGCGCGCCGGCCGTATACTCGTCCAGCTTGATGCTCTTGGTCACGCCGTCCAGCGTAAACTTCAGTTCCTTGCCGGACAGATAGTTGGCCACATTGGCTTGCTTCTTCAGAGCGATGTCGCCGATCTCCAGCGTATCCGACTTAGCCGACGGAGTTACATTCAGCGTCTGCGCAAAATCGCCGCTGGCGTCGGTAATGCTCACGCTGTTGCCCGCGCCGGATTTATCGGTGAAGCGAATGTTGCCGCCCTCCACGCTGACCCCGATGCGCGACGAGGCCTTGACCACACTGCCGTCGCTGAGCGTCATGTTCTGCTCACCCAGCTTTTTCACGATGGCCGCCGCCAGCTGGCTGGTGTCAGCATAGGTTTCGGTATCCTCAAAGTCCAGCGTAAACTTGCGGTCATTGCCGTAGCTCAGCGTCAGCGAGCCCGAAATGGTGCTCAGCTGCATATCGCTGCCCAAATCAATCCGCTCGGCCTGAATGTTGGGCACGCTGACACCCTCTCGGCCGCTGGAGTTGAGCGCAGCGCCCGAAACGGTATAGGTCGCCGCTTGCGCCAGCTGCTTCACGCCCAGCACCTGCACAGTGCTGTCGGTCCGACCCGATGCCGCGATCAGATCGGCAAACTCGCCCTTGGTCGCCACGGTCACGGCGCTGTTGAAAAAGCTGGCCGACATCAGATTGGTGGAGGAAGTATAGGACATATACTTGTTGGAGAACTCCGCCATCTTGCTGATCATGCTGCGATAGGCTTCCTGCTCCCATTCCAGCTTGGTCTGATCCTGCCGAAGCTGCGTAATTTTCATATTGTGGCCCGACACCGCATTTTGGATCATGGCCTCGGTGTCCATACCGCTGGCCAGACCGGAAATCACATTTCGGGTCCCATAGATGCTGCTGGTGCTGCTGGAAGAACCCATCAAACTATTAATCGATGCCATATTGAAAACTCCTTTCACGAAAGCAAGGCCATTTCTGACCGACCGTTTCCTGCAAAAAAGCGAAAAATATTTCAAAATATTTGTTATTATCTCTATATTTTTTTATCGACACATAGTATAATGAAAATAAGATAATTTTCCGCACTTTTTGCTGTGAGGAGGAAAAACCTTGACACACGTTATTACCGTTACCAATCAGAAGGGCGGCGTCGGCAAGACCACCATTGCCGCCGCTTTGCTTTGCGGCCTTCACCAGCGCGGCGCGCGAGTGCTGGGTGTGGATCTTGACCCGCAGGGCAACCTCGGCTTTTCCCTTGGTCTGAATATTGACGAAGGCTATACCGTCTACGATGTGCTCAGCGGAAACTGCGCCATTCACGAGGCCATTGTCCGCACCAAATACGGCGACATCCTTCACTCGGACATTATGCTCTCCGCCGCCGAAAAGGAATTTACCCAGGCCCGGCGCGAAACATTGCTCACCCAGCACCTTGACACCGTCAAGTGGAACTACGATTACATTATTATCGACACGCCGCCTTCCCTAAACATCTTGACTGTCAACGCCTATGTGGCCTCCACCGGCCTCATCCTCCCCATGGAGGCCGAGGTTCTCAGTCTGGTCGGCATTTCGCAGATCCAGGACACCGTGGACGCCGTGCGCAAGTCCTTCAATCCCGATTTGAAGGTTCTGGGTATCCTGATGAACAAATACAACTCCCGCCTGAAGCTCCACCGCGAGATTCTGGAGCTGGCCGAGGATGTTGCCGCCCAGATGGACAGTAAGGTTTTTTCGGCTAAGATTCGTCGGGGTGTCGATGTGTCCACCGCCCCCGCCCACGGACAGAGCGTGCTGTCCTACCGTCCCGAGTCCAAACCGGCCATGGATTTGCGTCGTTTTATCGATGCCGTGGCTGATGAACGCTTCCCCCGGGAAAGATAATGCGTGATTCCTAAGGCAAGGAGAATCGATCTATGTCATCCACCAGAGATACCAGCACCAGCAAAACCGCACACGTTATGAACCTGCTGCGCAAAACCAAACCGGCCGACGCGGAAGAGCCGGCCGCCGAAAGCACCGGCGCACAGCCTGCCGCACCGGCGCAGCAGCAAGCACAAACTCCCCCTCCGGTTGCGCCCATCATCTCCTCGATCCAGGACGAAGCCGAGGTTTCCAACCAGATCAAAAACGCGCTGGAGGACGCTCTTTCGGCTGCTGACATTGCCGTTCCCGAACCGGCTGAGGCCGAAATCCAAATTGCACCTCCCCCTGCGCCGGAACCCGAGCCCGAGCCCGAACCCGAGCCCGAGCCCGAGCCCGAACCCGAGCCGGAACCCGCTCCTCAACCCGAACCCCAACCGGAGCCGGAGCCTGCCCCCGAACCTGCGCCCCAGCCCGAACCGGTAGCCACCTCCCTGGAACCGCCTGCTGCCACGGTTGAAGTGGAAACCGGCACCGGTGTTTTGACCTATGTAAATGTCATGCAGATCCTGGTGGACGAAAAAGCCCCCAAGTATATGCAGATGTTCGGCCTGTGCGAATGTCCTCGCTGCCAGGCCGATGTCAAGGCCCTGGCCCTCAATCGCCTGGAGCCTAAATACGTGGTCATGCCCAAGACCGGCTCGGTTCCCCGTCTGACCCTTTACGAAGGTCAGTACAGCAGTGCCGTCATCGCCCAGCTTTTGTACGCCTGCAAAGTCGTGATGGAACACCCCCGGCACGACGCATAAGAACAAAAAAAGATTGACGCACAAATTTTGTGCGGCAATCTTTTTTGTTATTCGTTGTTCACTGCGCCGGTCAGCTGCTCCCACATTACGTTCACATTTTCCATACAGACAAAGTAAACGCTGGTCAACAGCTGCTGGGGAATTTTAAGCTCTTCGGCCAGTTCGGTAATTCGATCCCAGTTGGCCGCCTCGTAGCTCAAAATCAATTCATACAGCTTTCCACAGGGGCCTTCCTTGTACAGCAGCGCCTGCTTGACCTCATCCACCAGAGGAATTTCATTCAGAATTTCCTCCATGGGGGCGTCGATCAAGTGGTTCAGCGTGGAGAACATACCCATCATGTAAGCTTCCGACTTAGACAGGGGCACGCCCTTTGCATAGTTCATCAGCTCACTACAGAAGTTGGCTCGCATGAAAGAGCACTTCAAGAACTCCTCCGACTCCGCGCTGATCTCCGAATCCTTGTTGCTGGCGCTGAGCAGGTAGACCCATTGACGCAACTGGCGCAGGCCCAGCGTCATGATGGCCTGATGAATGGTCGTGGCACGAGTACGCAGGGCAAAGTAGGCCGAGTTGGCCATCTTGAGCAGACCGAAGGACAAACTGGCGTCCATGGAGATCAGCTGCTCAATTTCATCCACGTCCGGCTCGTCACGGGTCAGTGCCACCATCAAGCGGAAGAAGCTGCCCTGCAGATAAGAGCTGCTGTGCGCCACCGCCGTCAGCTTTTCGGCCACATAGATGCCTTCAAAACCATCTGCGCCCAAAGAAATCGCAAAGTCATACTGCTCTTTGGTCTCGATCCCGGTCACAATGCACTTTTTGTTCATGCTGCGTGCAATGTCGATGGTGTTGCGCATATTGTTCTGGGCGGTTGTGGCAATATTGATTTTAATGAAGTCAATATCGTCCAGCAGCGCAAGATACCGCGGCGCAAACTGAAACTCGTTTACGGCGATCTTGTAGCCATCCTTTGCGTACTGCTTGACAAAGTGCATGGAAAGCGGATGGATGATCACGCTGTCGTCAATCTGGATGACCAGCTCTCTGCTGTCAAACAGCTTGGGCGTCTTTTTCATCAACAGCATGGTGGTGAAGGTCATAAAGTTCAGCGAGCCCTTCAATGTCGTTCCGCTGTTCTGGGTCAGAAAACGATATACCGTATCAGCTGCAGCAAAGTCGCTGGCCGTGCCGTTCTCGTCACCAAACGCCTCGTTTTCGCCGTGATACAGAATTTCATAGCCCAGAATCGCGCCTTCCGCATCCTTGATCGGCTGCCGTACTATATACTTGCTTCCCATAGCCATCTCTCCCCATACCACACCTTGTGGTTATTTTGCCTTTTCCTTTGCCTTTTCCTCCAACAAATGATCCAGGACCTGAACCAGATGACCGATCTCGGGCTTGCTCATCTGCTCGTCAGCGCCCAGCTCCTTGCCCTTGCGGCGCATATCCTCGGAAATCAACGAGGAGAAGATGATCAGCGGAATGTGCTGCAGCTCACGGTCGTCCTTGATCAGCTTGGTCAGCCGGTGGCCGTCCATCTGAGGCATCTCGATGTCGGTGATGACCGCAGCCACCTGTTCATCCAGATCACTGCTTCCCTTCAGGCTGCTGATGTAATCCCACAGCTCCTGGCCGTTGGCGTGCATCTTGGTGTTTACATAGCCCGCCTTGTGCAGCGATTCCTCGATCATCTTGCTCAGCAAAACCGAGTCCTCGGCCACCAGGATGCGTGCGTCTTTGCGCTCGCGCTTACCCATCCGATCGATCTCCTCCACCTGGATGGTGGTTTCGGGGGCGATCTCGGCCACGATGCGTTCAAAGTCAAGGATGGTAACCAGATCCTTACCACACTGGGCGATACCGGTGGCAACGCCTTCGTGACCGCTGGAAACCGTGCGGTCGGGTCTCTGGATGTCCTTCCAGGAAATGCGGCTGATGCCCACCACGGTATGTACACGGAAGGCAATGTTCATCTTGTTGAAGCTGGTAACGATGAACAGATCCTTGGCCTGCTTTTCGGTGCTGCCGCCATACAGATACTCGGGCAGGTCGATTACCGTGATCACCAGATCTCTGGGCTTGAAGATGCCCTCTACCGCAGGGTGTGCGTGCGGCACGGGAGTCACAGGCTCAGAAACCAGGATCTCACGAATCTTCATTACGTTGATGCCGAACAGACTGCCATTGACGGTAAACTGCATTACCTCGATTTCATTGGTGCCGGATTCCAACAGGATACCCTTTTTATCTTTTTCGCTCATTTGTGACCACCCTTTCTGTTGCGTGACAACGCGTTTCCACCTTGCCGCGCAGCTTTATAATTAAATTATTTTTGATCGCATAGCAAATGGGCCAAACCGGCCGTTGTGTGGCAGCAAATTGTTCGGCGCCCATGCGCTCAGCCGCCACAAAATCCATGTCAGAGAATCACTTCGTCGCGGCCGTAGCTGCGAATCTTTCCCGCTCCGGTTGCCACGTCAAAGGAAAGCGTGCGTGCAAAGTTCCCTCCAACATCCTCTTTCAAAAGGCGAACGTTCTCTTTTTTCAAGCAGATACGAACACTTTCAATGTTGCGCTGTCCGATGTTCCCCAGCGAGCCGCCGGTCACTTCAAACATTTTGGCTCCTCCGGCAATTTTTGCCGTAATGCGGCTGCGCACAGCACCCTTGCTCTCCATCTCACGCAGCGTCTCCCGGATGGCTGTATCGGCATACTTCATGGTGTTTTTTCTGCCGGCCTCCATGTTCAGCGGAAGCATAATGTGAATGAGTGCTCCCAGCTTGATGGCCTGGTCGTACAGACAAATGCCGATGCAGGATCCCAACGCATAGGTAATCAGCGTACCTTCCCGCTGCGCCATCTTCATATCTGCAATTCCAATGGTAATTTTATTCTCCACTGCTCACGCCCAGCTTCCTCATCAGTACATTTAACGAACGGATATCCGGCGACAGAAGCAATCTGCAGGGAACCACCTTTCCGCCACAGACAAAGTTGCCGCCGATGGTCATAATGTAGTCGGACTGTCCACCATACTCTGCCATGGGCACCGCCATAATAGCGCCCTGCATATCCACCGTGAAAGCAGGCACCGTCAAGGTGATGTCGATGTCGGCCAAGGTGCTTAGTGCATTGATAAAGGTGGAAATCATGATATTGCCGATCTCAACCAGGGCAGAGGTTTCCATCTCATGCAGACCGTAATAGTTCTCCACGCCCCGGCCCAGCATGTTTTCCAGTACCAGATTGACAAAGTCAAGCTGCTGCACCGAAAGCATGATGCCGTTGATCTGGCCACTCATCTTGACCAGAACGCCGGCCGTGATCTCCTCCGGGCCGCCGATCCACTCAATGGCCTCGTTATAGCCCATAATGCGAACCTCGGGCACCTGAATGCGTACCGGCTGTCCGATCAGCGAGGACAGAGCGGTGGCCGCGTTGCCGGTACCGATACTGCCGATTTCCTTCAGCGTATCGATCTCCATGGAGCCCAGGTCGCTGTAATCCTTGATCATGTCACATCCCCCTCACTTACCCGCGTAAATTATTGATGGTGGTTTCCACTTCGTCGGAAGTCTGCACCATTTTCAACGCCATGCTGTACGCGCGCTGAGCCTCGATGACCTTGGTCATCTCCTCTGCCATGTCGGCGTTGGAGGATTCCAGCATACCTTGAATCACCTTGCTGTCACCCATGCTCAAACCGCCATTTTTATCCACGGCCAGGAATCGGGACCCATCCACATGCTGCATTCCGTTGTAATTCATGTAATCAAACACGCCGATCTCCTGCTTCTCATTGGGATCGGTCATCTCAATCATGCCGCCGTTCTTACCCAGAACGAAGCGACCGTTTCCGTCCGACAGATAGAATATCTCCTGCATAATGGGCTGACCATTCTCATCGGTCTCTTCGCTGGGCCGCTGCAACGACGCCATGGTGAACGCGCCGTTGCGTGTCAGCGAGACCTCGCCGGTCTCCAGATCGGCCAGAGCGAAAAAGCCGTCGCCCTCGATCATATAATCCTGCATCCGCCCGGTGGCCGCCGCCGCGCCCTGGGTAAAGTCGGTGTCGGTGTTGGAAAGGCGCGTGCCCACGCCGGAGGGGAGCATTTGATCGTCAATGGCTTTGATGTCATCGTACATCAGAGCCTGAAAACGGCCCTTCTCGGCCTTAAAGCCGTATGTATTCAAATTGGCCAGGTTATTGCTGTGTACATTCAGCCGCAACTGCTGCTGCTGTGCGCCGATGGCGCCGATATAGAAGGATTGATTCATACCTTACCTCCTTACATACGGCCGATGTCGTTGGTCGCCTTGGTCATCAGATTGTCGTACATCTGGGTGATCTTGGCGGCACTTTGCAGTGCACGCTGGACCGTGATCATCTCGGTCATCTGGCGCACCAGATCGGTGTTGGCACGCTCCAGATAGCCGTGTACCACATCGGGCGCCGCCACCTGCTGCGCACCCTGACCCAGAAACAGACCGTACTCGTTGCGCTCAAGCATCTGGTTCTCTTCAAAGCCGAACACACCCAGCTGGGCAAACACGCCACCGTCCTCATAATGGATCCAGCCCTGCCGGTCACCGTATACCTTGTCGGTACCCAAATAGATCTCCTGTTCGTTGGCATCCAGTACCCGGCCGTAAGGAGCCAGACAGAGATAACCCTCCTCGTCCAGGGAAAAGTTTCCGGCCCGGGTATAGGCCACATTCCCCTCCTCGTCACGCACGGCAAAGAACCCTTCGCCCTGAATGGCAAAGTCCAGCGGCAGACCGGTAGGCTCCAGCGTACCCTGCGTGTAATCGGTATAAATCTCGCTGGCCGCACGGATGTAGCTCTGCTCTCCGATTTGGGGGCCCTGGCTGTCGATGTTGCCCACCCGGCTGTACATGACCTCGTCAAAGGTACTGGCGGTATACCGCTCCTGCTTGTAGCCGGCGGTGGACACGTTGACCATGTTGTTGGAAATGACGTTCAGATTATGCTGATGGGTCAGCATGGCCGACGTCAGATTGTAAAATCCCTTAAACATGTTACACCTTCTTTACCTCAGCGCGGTTCACTCCCCGCGCTCACTCCCATGTACTCCTCCAGATACTGCCGCAGTTTTTCAATGGCTCTTGCGTGGATCTGGGAAATACGCGGGGCACTCAGGTCCATGACCTGTGCGATTTCTTTCAGCTGTAAATTCTTTTCGTAATGCAGGGAAAGCACCAGCTGTTCGTTCTTACGCAGCTGGGAAATGGCCTGGGCTAGAACACTCTGCAATTCCCGCTCCTGCAAAACATTCTCCGGCAGACTGCCGGTATCCTGCGAGGGAAGCTGAAACTGCCGACCGCTGTCCTCATACATGGCGATCATGCCTTCCAGAGATGCCACATTGCTGTATGCAATGTCTGCCATGTCCCGGGAATACCGCTCCCGGGTCACGCCCAGACGCTCGGCAATCTCCTCTTCGGTGGGATACCGCCCCAACTCGTTGAGCAGATCGGTGGTCACCGTGTCGATCTCTTTGGCCCGACGGCGCACCGTACGGGGCATCCAGTCCTGCTTACGAGCCAGATCGATCATCATACCACGCAGCCGCTTGGCCACATAGGTTTCAAACTTGACACCCTTGTCCGGATCGAATTTGTCAATGGCGCTGAGCAGGGTCAGAATGCCTTCTCCCACAATGTCGTCCAGCTGGGCAAAGCCGCTGTACACACCGCGCACCTGCATGGCAACATTCTTGACCAGATACTCGTACCGAAGCACCAGCGGCCATTTCAGATTTTCATCCCCCGTCCGCTTGTAAAGAGCCAGCAGCTCCGGGGTTTCCATGCGTTCGATCTCCTGTTCCGAGTAACTGACCTTTCCGGCCACATTGCTCTCAAGCATGACCCACCGCCTTCCGATCCGCACCGGCCGGAGTGTCTACCTGAATGTTTCCGATGGCCTGGATCTGAACGTTGTTGGTAATCTCGCTGTAGGAGAGTACATAGACATTGGGATAGAACTGGGTGATCATCTTGCTGAAATAGGAGCGAATGACCTGGTTGACCAGAATCACAGGCGACTGGGACAGCTCGGCAAACTTCCGGATGGGCTCCACCATCTGAGAAATCACATGCTGCATCAGCGCCGGGCTCATGGCCAGGTAGACGCCCTGATCGTTTCGGGTCAGCGAGGAAACGATCTTCTTCTCCAGCTCGGCATCCAGCGTGATGACACGCAGCTGGCCGTCCTCACAGAAGCGGCGGGTAATGGTACGGGCCAGCGCGCCGCGCACCTGCTCGATGGCCGAATCAATGTCGCGCTTCTGGCTGAAGGCATCCAGCAGATTTTCCAGAATGATACCCAGATCCTTGATGGGAACGCCTTCCTTAAGCAGACTGCGCAGCACCTTCTCCAGCGTGTTGTAGGTCACAACGTTGGGAATGGCTTCCTCCACCAATTCCGGCTCCAGCTGACGCAGATTATCCACCAGCTGTATGGTTTCGGCACGACCCAACAGCTCGTGGGCATGGCGGCGAATGGTCTCCGACAGGTGGGTCAGCATAACCGACAGCGGATCAATGACGTTATAGCCGTAAATCTCGGCCATTTCCTTGTTCTCAGGCAAGATCCAACGGGATGGGATGCCGTAGGCCGGCTCCACCGTTTCGATGCCGTCGATCTCACCCAGCGGGTTGGCCGGCTCCAGCGCCAGATAGTAGTCCACCAAAATCTCGCCTCGGGCTACTTCCTCACCGCGGATGCGGATGACATACTGGTTGGTACCCAGCGAAGCGGCATCATGCAGCCGGATGGAGGGGAACACAAAACCCATATCCTGGGCATACTGCCGTCGGAAAATCACGATGCGACTGATCAGCTTGCCGCCGTGGCTCTCGTCCACCATGGGGATCAGACTGTAGCCAAACTCCATCTCCACAGGCTCTACCGCCAGCAGAGAGTATACATTGCTGACATCCTTGAAGTAATCGGTCTCGCTGGGTGCCGGGCCGGCGCTGGCCGCCTCGGCCGCGGCCGCCTCTTCCTCCTGCCGTGCCTTTTCCTTGCCCAGTTGGGTGCTGACATAATAGCCGCCGCCGATCAAAATGGCCGCGCCTACGATCAGTGCCAAGGTGGGTGTGCCGGGGATCAACGCCAGAATAAACAGGATGACGCCGGTGGCGATCATGGCGCGCGGCTGGGCCTTGAACTGATCGACCACATCGCGGTTGAGGCTGCCCTCGGAGACCGAGCGTGTCACGATCATACCGGTGGCCGTGGAGATCATCAGCGCGGGCAGCTGGGAAACCAGACCGTCACCGATGGTTGCGATGGAATAGGTGCTCAGCACGGTAGCGAAATCCGCGCCGCCGCTGAAGGCTCCGATCAGCACGCCGCCCACAAAGTTGATCAGCGTAATGATCAGCGACATGACCGCGTCACCCTTAACGATCTTGGTGGCACCGTCCATAGCGCCGTAGAAATCAGCTTCCTTCTGGATCTTGCCGCGGCGGGTACGGGCCTGCTCTTCGTTGATCAAACCGGAGGACAGATCGGCGTCAATGGCCATCTGCTTGCCGGGCATGGCATCCAGCGTGAAACGGGCTGCCACTTCGGCCACGCGCTCGGCGCCCTTGGTAATGACGATGAACTGCACCAGCACAATGATCAAAAAGATGATAACGCCAAGGATGATGTTGCCCTGGGTGATCAGATTACCAAAGGCTCGAATGACCGAGCCGGCGTCGCCGCCATTGCCCAGGATCTGTCGGGTGGTCGATACGTTCAAACCCAGACGAAACAGGGTGGTGATCAGCAGCAAGGACGGGAAAATGGAAAATTCCAGCGCCTCGGAGATATTCATGGTGATCATCAGGATCATGATGGACAAACCAATGTTGACCACCAGCAGAATATCGATCAGAAAGGTCGGCAGGGGAATGATCAAAAACAGAACGATGACGACGACCATCAGCGAAATCGCACTATTCAAAACACGCTTCATGCCTCGCACCCCTTCCTGCTTTTTCCCTGCGCTCTTATGCGAGGCGGTAAAACTCTTGTATCGGGAAACAAATATCTGCTTTTATTTGACGATATTCTTCTTTTCGTCCAATCGGAAAATGTAAACCAGAACCTCGGCTACCGCACCGTACAAATCGGCTGGGATCTGCTGGTTCAGCTCGGTCTGTGCGTACAGCGCACGGGCCAGCGGAACGTTTTCGATCACCTTGACTTGGTGTTCTTCTGCCGTTTTCACGATCCGCAGCGCCAACTCGTCCTGGCCCTTGGCCAGCACAATAGGCGCGTTGTCCTGCTCCGGCTTATAGCGCAGCGCCACGGCAAAGTGGGTCGGGTTTCGGATAACCACGTCAGCCTGGGGCACCTGCTGCATCATACGCATCTGCGCCCGCTGCCGCTGGATCTCCTTGATCTTGCCCTTGACCTGCGGATCACCTTCGGTCTGTTTGTATTCTTCTTTAATTTCCTGTTTGCTCATGCGCATCTGGCGTTCGTATTCCCACCATTGATACAGGTAGTCGGCCGCGGCCAGAACCACAAAAGCAATCACGATTTGGATAATCATGCCAAAGCCCTTTGTCGCCAGATGCTGCACCGCCGCTTCCACGTCGGTATAAAGGTACTTTTGGCTTTCTCGGAACATTCCGGTCAGATTGTTGTAAATGAGGATCAGCAATACTGCGATCTTCAAAATTCCTTTGAGCGCCTCAACAACGCTTTTCAGAGAGAACAGCCGCTTGAATCCCTGTATGGGACTCAGCCGGTTAAATTTTGGTTTCAGCAGCTCGCCGCTGACCAGAAACTTGGTCTGCAAAAAGGTCGCTGCAATGGCGCAAACCGCGGTGACCAACAGCAGGGGCAGTGCGGTTTTAGCCAGTACGACGGTGCCCTGGGTCAACAGTTCGACCGAAGCCACCTTAATAGGGTGCTGAAAGTAGGTAATGCAATGGGTCATGTAATCTGCGATCTGCTCAACAATGGTTCCCGACAGCAGCCACAGGGTACCGGCCGCCCCGATCAGGGTAGCCACCGCCACCATATCACGACTCATCAGAACGTTACCTTTTTTTCGTTCGTCCCTTCGTCGTTTTGGTGTTGCGCGTTCAGTTTTGGACCCGTCGGCCAACTGCAGTTCCCCCCTGTCCTAACTAACCGATTGTACGTAAGACTTGGCTGAGGCTGGACAGCATCCCGCTTTCCACCTTCAGCAAAAACTCACTAAAGGGGCTGATGAACAACAGCAGCAAGCCGATACCGATGATGACTTTCAACTCGATGTTGATGGAAAACACATTGATCTGTGGGATCACCTTCATCAGAATGCCCATTCCCAACTGACCCAGCAGCTCTGCGGCCAGTATGGGCAAGCACAGCTTCACGCCCATCAACGTGCATTGCACAAACAGCTCCAGCAGCAAGCTCCAGACCTGCTCCCCCACAAACACCGCGCCGTAATTGACGATGGAGCCCGAGGTCAGCAGAATGCGCATCAGCGTGTGATGTCCATTGCCGGCAAAAAACAGCAGGATCATCAGTGCATTGAGCAGCTGGCTGGTTACCGAAAGGTTGCCCTGCGACGCCGCGTCATAAATTTGGTTCATGGTCATACCCATCTGGGTATCCACGATCAGTCCCGCCAATTGGGGAATGTAGAAAAAAAACTGTATCACCATGCCCAGCAAAAAACCGATGAGCAGCTCCAGCAAAAGAACAATTGCCAATCCGATCGTTCCGCTGGGTACGCTGACCGTCTGGTCGGTAATGGAGTAGGTAAATGCCGCCAATACCAGGGTCATTCCGCCCCGAAACAGTCCGGGTATGGACTGCCGCCCCAACAGGGGGTTGAACAGAACAAATCCGCTCATGCGTGCCAGGATGTACAAAAACAGGGTAAAGCCTTCCCATTCCAACATTGCAGCTCTCCGTTATGTCTAAAACAGCAGGAACAGCTCTTGCGTGTATTCCTGTAGGGTCTGCATCATCCAACCGCCGCCGATCAACAGTACGGCGACCACAACCACCAGCTTCAGGATAAAGGAAATGGTCTGCTCGTGGATCTGTGTGACCGCCTGAAAGATGGCCACGATCACACCCACTGCCATACTCAGGACAAGCATCGGCCCTGCCAGCTTAAGCGCCACGATCAGGGCGCTGCGCAGCACATCGGTTACGACTGCCGTATCCATTCTTGTCCTCCTTCGCAGTAGTTAGTGGAAGCTCTTGATCAGACTGGAGAACAGCAGTTCCCAACCGTTGAGAGAAACAAAGAGCAGCAGCTTAAACGGCATCGAGATCATCGACGGCGGAAGCATGATCATACCCATGGACATCAAGGTTGCCGAAACAACAATGTCAATCAGCATGAAAGGAATGTACAGCAAAAAGCCGATCTCAAAGGCGCGCTGCAGTTCACAGGTCATAAAGGCCGGAACAATGATCCGAAGGGGCAGCTTGGACACCGTTTGCACATTGATGGTCTCCGGCAGCTCCTCCCCCGCCATGTCGCAGAACATACTCAAGGTACTGGTTCGGGTGTTGCGGATCATAAAACCCTTCAGCGGCTCCTGCGCCCGTTCCAAAAACTCCTCTTGCGTAATCTCCTCCGCCACATAGGGCTGATACGCCTCGGTGTTGATTCGATCCATAACCGGCGCCATGGTGAACAGCGTCAGAAACAGCGCCAAACCGATCAGCACGATGTTGGGGGGCGTTTGCTGCGTACCCAATGCCGTGCGCAGGAAGGAAAAAGAGATGATATACCGGGTAAAGGAGGTCATCATCACCAGCAGCGAGGGCAGCAGCGTAATGATGGTTGTTAAAAAGAGTATCTCCAGCGTCTGCACGCTCTCGCCATTGATATTGATTAGACCTTCTGGCATCATCTGCTCACCTCCGCATCTTTGATTTGATCACCGTATCAAGCGCTTCACGGAAACTGGGCTGCCCGTCGGTCGATGCTTCGGGAGGTTCTTCCGCGCTGACAATGTCATCTTCTGACAATTCGGATAACAGGGAAACGCCGTTGGGGGCGATCCCCAGCAAAAAACAGCGTTTTCCCACTCGGACCACCGCAATGCGCTGGTCTTTTCCCAGGGTTTGCTGAAACAGAATTTCCATCTGCTTTGCGCCCGGTTTGCGCTTGCCGCCCACCGGCAGTCCTCCGCCCACCACAACCCGGGTGAACCAGTAGGCCAAACCGATCACAACGACCACGCAAACCAACAGCCAGAGCAGCGTGCCCCAGGCGTCATTCTCCAGCATATCGATCAGGGTGCGCCGAGAATGGCAGTCACGGTCTTGAGGATACGCTCGCCCTTAAAGGGCTTCACGATAAAGTCCTTGGCGCCGGAACGAACGGCGTCCATAACCATGCTCTCCTGGCCCATGGCGGAGCACATGACAATGTTTGCGTTGCCGTCCTTGCCACGAATGGCCTTGAGTGCTTCCAGACCGTCCATGTTGGGCATGGTGATGTCCATGATCACCAGGTCCGGCTGGATCTCACTGTACTTTTCCACGGCATCGGCACCGTCTACCGCTTCAAACAGCTCGGTGTAACCGCTCTTGCTCAGAGTGTCCTTAATCATCTTTCTCATGAAGGCAGCGTCGTCGACCAACAAAATCTTTTTAGCCATGATTAACCCGTCCTTTTATATATAGATTTCAAATTTTTCTTATGCTTCCATGCCCGGTCTTTGCAGTACTTCGGTAATACGCACGCCAAAGTTATCATCAATAACCACAACGTCACCGCGCGCAATACACTTTCCGTTTACGAACAAATCCACCTGATCGCCGGCCAGGCGATCCAGAACCACCAGAGAACCCTTGGAGAATTCCAGAATGTCCTGTACCTTTCTGTGGGTGCGGCCGATTTCCACCGTCACCTGCAGGGGCACGTCCATGATCAGATCCAGATTCTCCGACTGTTCCTTACCCAGCGAGGCGGTCGCTTCCATCTCCGGCATCGCCACCGGCTTGGTGCTAATGCGTTTGGGCTCGGCTTGAACCTGCGCTTGCGCCTGCGGTTGCTGGGGATAAGGATAATACATCGGGGGCGGATACCCCATGTATCCGGGATAGTACATTCCGCCTTCCATCTGCCCACCGGGCATCGGCGGCATCTGCGGCGGTGCCATTTGCTGCGGCATCTGCTGCGGCGGCATCTGCTGCGGCGGTACCGCCGTCTGGGCCGGCGCTGCCGCCGGGGCCCGGGCCGCCTCAGGCTGTGCTCCCCCCGCCATACCCCCCAACATGGCCTCCATCTCC
>JAZSCJ010000005.1:0-2876 GCA_045602885.1 Oscillospiraceae bacterium | reverse complement strand
TTTCTTTGTTAAGCGACCCCATTATACACCCGGGTGCAGCAAAAACTCAACAGGGCAATGCGAAAAAAGCGAAAAAAGAATCTTTACAATTTGTATTGTATTCAATATAATTTACTCACTGTCATTTTTTGATAATAGGGTGTGTTGATATGAGTACTGATTTCTCCCGTTCGCTGGCGCTGCTGCGAAAAGAGCGCAACGTGTCCCAGCGTATGGCCGCCAAAGAGCTTGGCATCAGTCAGGCGCTGCTGTCCCACTACGAAAACGGTGTGCGTGAGCCCGGACTGGCTTTTGTGGTGCGTGCCTGTGATTATTATAATGTATCGGCTGACTTTTTGCTGGGGCGCAGTATGTCCCGTGACGGCACCACCATTCTGGACGCCGAGAGTCTGTATGACGCCAGCCAGGATCGGGACAACGTCCTGCGCGGTTCGGTCATGGCGACCTTGAGCAAAAAGCTGCTGGTCAATTCGGTCAGCATGGTCTTTGACCTGTTGGGCAAGCTGGGCGAGCGCAGCGCCATCAAGGCGGCTTCGGATTATCTGTCCACAGCGATTTATAAGGTATACCGTCACCTCTACCGTGCCGACAAGAACAACAGCGAGGAGATCTTCTCCATTCCCGCCCGCCAGTTTTTGACCGGGCTGCCCACCGCGGACATGATCTGCTCGGAAAATGAATATGTGGATGCGCTGGCCGCCCATGTGCGGGAGAAGGGCAGCTTCCCCGAGATGAGCCATGCCGCGCTGAGCGAAAACTATCCCGGGCACTATCAGTCCCTGCTGCAGATCGTGCACGCCACGGGCGAGCGGATCAACCATAATCTGCGCGGCCGGGACAACGGCGGGGCAAAATAAGTACAAGGCGATCACCCACGGAGGTTTATAACTACATGACCAACCAAAAGAATATTCGTAATTTTTCCATTATCGCTCATATCGACCATGGAAAATCCACCCTGTCTGACCGCATGATCGAGATCTGCGGCGCGGTGGAGCAGCGCCAGATGGAGTCCCAGCTGCTGGACAACATGGATCTGGAGCGTGAGCCCGGCATTACCACCAAGGCCCGGGCCGTGCGCATGGATTATAAGGCCGAGGACGGCCAGACCTATCAGCTTAATTTGATCGATACCCCGGGCCACGTGGACTTCAACTACGAAGTGTCCCGCTCTCTGGCCGCCTGTGAGGGCGCTGTGCTCATCGTGGACGCAGCCCAGGGCATTGAGGCGCAGACGCTGGCCAATACCTATCTGGCGCTGGAGCACGATCTGGAGATCCGCCCGGTGCTCAATAAGATCGACCTGCCTGCCGCCGATCCCAAGCGGGTCAAGGAGGAGATCGAGACCATCATCGGCCTGCCGGCGCAGGACGCACCCGAGATCTCGGCCAAAATGGGCATCAACATTCCCGCCGTGCTGGAGGATATCGTGCAGAATGTTCCGGCCCCCGCCGGAGATCCCAATGCACCGCTCAAGGCGCTGATCTTTGACAGCCAGTACGACCCCTACCGGGGCGTTATCGTATACTTCCGCATTATGGAGGGTACGGTGCGCACCGGCATGAAGGTCAAGATGATGGCCTCGGAAGCCAGCTATGAAATTCTGGAGTGTGGCTATCTGCTGCCACTGGGCTTGCAGCCCTGTGAGGAATTGATCGCCGGTGAGGTCGGTTACTTTACCGCATCCATTAAGAACGTCAAGGACACCCAGGTGGGTGATACCGTCACCGAAGCCGACCGCTGCGCCGATGAGCCTCTGCCCGGCTACCGTCCGGCCCGCGCCATGGTGTACTGCGGCATCTACACCGAGGATGGTTCCAAGTATACCGACCTGCGTGACGCGCTGGAAAAGCTGCAGCTCAACGACGCATCCCTGTCCTTTGAGCCGGAATCCTCGGCCGCACTGGGCTTTGGCTTCCGATGTGGCTTTTTGGGTATGCTCCACATGGAAATCATTCAGGAGCGTCTGGAGCGTGAGTTCAATCTGGATCTGATCACCACGCTGCCTTCGGTCATTTATAAGATCACCAAGACCGATGGCACGGTTGTTATGGTGGATAACCCCCACAATTATCCCGACACCGGCGCCATTGCCACCGCCGAAGAGCCTTACGCCAACGTGTCCATTGTTACACCGCCGGACTATGTGGGCAACATCATGCCCCTGTGCCAGGAGCGCCGTGGTATTTATAAGGATATGCAGTATTTGGATACCACACTTTGCGAGCTGCATTACTCCATGCCCATCGGCGAGATCATTTATGACTTTTTTGACACCCTCAAGGCTCGTACCAAGGGCTACGCCAGTCTGGACTATGAGCTGGACGAGTACCGCAGCTCGGAGCTGGTCAAGGTGGATATGCTGCTCAACGGCGATCAGGTGGATGCGTTGTCCTTCATCGCCCACCGGGAAAAGGCCTATCCCCGTGCCCGCCGCCTGTGCGAAAAGCTTAAGGAGAACATCCCTCGTCAGATGTTTGAGATCCCCATTCAGGCAGCCATCGGCGGTAAGGTCATCGCCCGTGAGACCGTCAAGGCCATGCGCAAGGACGTGTTGGCCAAGTGCTACGGCGGCGATATCACCCGAAAGAAAAAGCTGCTGGAAAAGCAAAAGGAAGGCAAGAAGAAGATGCGTTCTCTGGGAACGGTTCAGTTGCCGACCGAGGCATTCATGGCGGTATTGAAGCTGGACGAAGAAGTCGGAGGCCAAGCGCTTAGGAAGACAATTGATAGATTCAACTCCTTGGCTCACAGAACGACATGGCTACGATCCGACTTGCTGGAAAAGCAAAAGGAAGGCAAGAAGAAGATGCGTTCTCTGGGAACGGTTCAGTTGCCGACCGAGGCATTCATGGCGGTATTGAAGCTGGACGAAG
>JAZSCJ010000004.1:0-16770 GCA_045602885.1 Oscillospiraceae bacterium | reverse complement strand
CGTTCCCGTATATAAGACTATCGGTTTCCTGCCATAGATATTATACTTTCTGGCATTCTCCATATATTCCCTGAAGCGTTCCTTTCTGTATGTGGCAGCGTCGGAATCTCCAAGTATTGATGTGTAGCCGCCGTGCGATCCTTCGAACTCGAACTCCATTCCCATGTCGTACTTGTTGATGTAGTCGCATGTGACAGCCCACGATTTGTCGTCCCAATAATAATTCGGCTGGAGTATCGTCAGGTCGAATCCGAACGATTTCCAGTTCTTGAGGGCCTTGTTGTGTCCGGCATCAGTGTCGCTGACGCTGTACGGTATCCAGTAAAGTCCCTCGTTCACGTCGTGGCAATAGTCTGCCACAAGAGGAATAAGTTCCTCATGCTGCTTGTATTCATATCTCCATCCTCCCTTCATCGTAAGGGTCGTTGGGAGTGATGATGGTGTCGCGCTGCACCACACTGTACTGTCCCTTTCCGGATGCAGCCGCGAAAAGGTGATATTCCATATTCTCTTCAAGATCAGCCAAAAGGTACATAGTTCTGTCGGCATTGATAGAGCTTATCTCTATTTCAGCCTCGGTAAACCCTGTCCTGAGGACCTGCATGCTGACAGCAGGCTTGGGAGTATAAGAAGGTTTACCCTCCTCCTCGCACGAGACGAGGAGAAGGGATAAAACCATCAATATTAAGACAAAACGGTTCATCAGATTACTCTGCAATGAATCCTGCGTTCATCTTGAATACAGAGATACCTACGTTCTGGATCATTACTGCCATATAGGTCTCTCCATTGATTTCACGTACCACGCAGTCACCTGTAGAGTGTGTTGCAGGGCATGGTGAAAGAACTGTTGCATCCATACCGTCCTGAACAGGAGCCTCGAAGATGACCTCGTTCTTCTGGAGTACGCTCATGAATCCGTCAGCTGTACCGATGAAGTCTGAGATGACCTTCACGCTACCCTGATCCTGGTTTGCAGTGAGCGATACATATGCGATGTAGTTCAGGTTGGTCTTGGCATCACCGAAGAAGCTGTATCCGTGAGTCAACGGCAGACCGAGATCAGCAGATGAAGCATATACATTACCTGCGGTATTTGCAACGTAGTGTGCACTTGCAGTTGAAGAAACGAGGAATCCAGGAACTGTGCCTGCTACAGCACCTGCTGCGCCAGGATAGATATATGCAGATCCGATGCAGCCGGCAGCGTCAGTGACTGATGCGTTGTAGTCGCAGCGTCCGCGAGCGTATGCAAGGCCGTCAGCGCCTGGCCATTCACCGAAGCGTCCGTCAAGCATTGCGTAGCGTACGATGTTTCCTGTGTTGTAGTCCTTGCAGTATACCTCACCGTTGTTCCAGCTTCCTACCACGATATACTTGTCACCGAGACGACGTCCTGAGTCCTCAACCATGCTGAGTGTAGGAGCGTTGTCGATGCCGTTGAGCCATACATAGAAGTGGAGGTGTGAACCGTCTCCTACAGACAGACAGCAAGCAGAAAGGATGTCCTTACCGTTGTTGACCGCAGGATCTGTGTTAGGGATCATTCTAGCACAAGAAAGTGTATGTGTTCCGCCTGCCACGCCTTCAACGTTAACATTCTTCACCTGAGTAGGATCAGTGATGCTGATGGCCTTGAATACAGGATCTCCGCCTGCAGACTGAGGAACATATACGTACTGATCGTCCATGGTGATGTTGCGGCAGTCAGTAAGACCGAATATAGCCTGCCATGGAGTTGTAGATGATGTGGCGTAGATACCCCATACACGGTTGAAGAGCTGTGGAGGTATAGGCTCGAGACCCTTCACAACGATGTATGTAAGACCATTATCAACCTTCACGCCGTCAACTGACATGCCTGAAAGCTTGAGAGGAACCACATATCCGTCCCAGTTTCTCTTCACAAGATGCTTGGTCTCCATCACACCGTCAACCTCGATCTCCATATCTTCAGCGATCGCCTCTGTGTTGATGGTTACAGGGAGAAGGACATAGTCCGCACCTGCTTTGAGGACAGGATCTGCACCTACGGTTACAAGTCCTTCCGGTGCAGCCACGTAGTTTGTACCGTTAGCCTCGTTGTAAGCAGCGATAAGGTCGTTGTCTACCTCATAATCAAGAGTAAGATCGATGGTAGGGATAGCCTTGTCGATACGTACGGTGATGTCCATAGTCTCTGAAACAGGCTCTGACTCCCACTCGTAAGTACGGCTGAGGAGGGTCTGCTCTGTATTGACTGTAGAAGTCACAAGGTTGAGGATGAACACCTGCCTTCCTTCGTTCACCTCCAGATTGTCTGAGCGGAGAGCAACAGGAATACAGTACTTGTTTGCAGGCTCCTTCTCCATGAAGGCAGCAACCTTGGCAATGTCCCATGAAACAGTAAACGACTTGGTCACATCGTCGGTACCGAAAGCGATGCTCTCAGTATCGAAAGAGTAAAGATCCTGGTCGCTTGGAAGCGGAATGTATTCCACACCATACTGCTTGTTGTAGTTTGAAAGATCGTGGTTTGAAGTCGTGATGTTCACCACACCTTCATTGAGTCCCTTTCCGCTCTTGATTACAGGTATCTCGTAAGAGCCACCGTAAAGAGGGAGGGTCAGTACATTCTCACCGGCCTTGTTGTTGAAGCCGAATGAGTCGTCTGGCAGAAAGTTGTTTCTGTCATCCGCACAAGACGCTACGGCAGTAATCGTCAGTGCAGAAAGCAAGATATTTCTAAAAATCTTCTTCATATTCATTCAGATTAGAATCCGTAGTTCTGTGTAAGGTTAGTCATCTCAGCGAGCTGATCAGAGTCGAATGGGAAGAGATAGTCTCTCTTGGTGAACTTCGCATGCTTAGCGAGCGGGAAGTCCTCGCTTGAACGTACCCATGAATCGTGATAGTCGACTGCGTCGTTGAGGTTGAGTGTCCAGTTGAGAACAGGGAAGTTCTCCTCTGCAGTCATCCAGCGGCAGCTGTCGTAGAAATGCATAGGACCCTCGATAGCGAACTCGATCATCTTTTCGTGACGGAAGCACCATTTGAGAAGTTCGGGATCGCTTGCGATGCCTGGATATGCCTCTTCAAGATTGTTCAGACCCGAACGGTTGCGGATCATATTGAGATACTTGATAGCCTCTGCATAGTCACCTGTCTCGATACAGCACTCTGCATAATTGAAGTAGATCTCGGCAAGACGGAACGCAGGGTATACATACTTGAGCTGCTGGAAGTCAGCACCTACGTCAAGAGGGTTGTTTGCCTTGTAGAGACGACGCCATGCATAACCGAAGTAATTGTTTGACGAAGTCTGGTCCCAACGCTCGCAAAGCGCGCCTGAACCTCTCCAGAAATGACATCTCATATCCTCTGCAGTCCATGTAGTAGAAGATGTCTTAGGGTTGGTCATGGTCTTGAGCTTAGGGTCGCAAGGCCAGTAGTATCCGTTAGGAACAACTGATGCATAATAGCGTGGCTCACGTCCGATTGTCGAGTTATGAGCCTCAAACTCACCTGCCCACTCTGCCTCGAACTGAGTAGTCATGCTGAAGCCTTCTGCCTCATAACCTGACTGAGCGTCGATGACAGGCTTAGAGTAGTCATCCATACCTGTTGTTCTGTCATATCCGGTCACAGGATAACGACCTGTCTCATACATTGCATATGCGTCAACAAGCTTGAATGAAGGAGTAAGCGACTGCCAGCCCTCAACGACTATGTTACGAGGAGCACATGCGCCTATGAATCCGCCGGTACGGCCGAGCCAGTCTGTGTAGAAGTTCATCCACCATCCCCAGATGGTCTCCTCGTTCCAAGTCGGAGGCCAAGCGGTCTTAGGAAGACAATTGATAGATTCAACTCCTTGGCCCACAGAACGACATGGCTTCGACCCGACTTGTGTTGCTCCGGATAGAGTTTACAGCGATGAGCAGTTTCCAGTCATCGGGCGGGCGCTTATCTCCGCCTTTCCACCCTTACCGCCTGCGGCGAAGCCGCAGGCGGCGGTATCTCTCTGTTGCACTTTTCCTAGGGTCGCCCCCGGCGGGTGTTACCCGTTATCCTTGCCCTGTGGAGCCCGGACTTTCCTCACCCGTGGGCCTTTCGACCCACAGACGCGGCTGTCCAGCTTACTTGCGCTGTTTATTCTATCTTAAACCATTCGGGTTGTCAAATTCGATTGAAAAAGGCAAGCGGTTGTTATATAATATAAAAGTTATAAACAGGAAGGAGGCGTCAAGAATATGACCCTTACGGAATACTTGACCTCTTTGAAGCATAAGCGAGTTGCGGTAATTGGTATTGGTGTGTCCAACACGCCGCTGATCCGCATGCTGTTGCGCGCGGATATCGATGTGACCGCCTGCGACAAGTGTGACCGCCAGGAACTGGTTGGCGTGGCGGAGGAATTGGAAAGCCTGGGTGCGCACCTGCAATTGGGCGAGGATTATATGGAAGGACTGGATCACGATGTGATCTTCCGTACGCCCGGTCTGCGCCCCGATGTTCCTGCGCTGGAACAGGCCCGGGCCAACGGCGCTGAGATCACCTCGGAGATGGAGGTGTTCTTCAAGGTTTGCCCCTGCAAGATCATTGCCGTGACTGGAAGTGACGGAAAAACCACCACGACTACCATTATTTCCGAACTGCTCAAGGCGGCCGGATACAATGTATATGTGGGCGGCAACATCGGAAAGCCCCTTTTGCCGGATGTCGCCGGCATGGAGGCAGAGGACATTGCGGTGCTGGAATTGTCATCCTTCCAGTTGATGACCATGGAGCAAAGCCCTCACATTGCTGTGGTCACCAATGTATCTCCCAATCATCTGGATGTGCATAAGTCCATGAGCGAATACATTGCGGCGAAGGAAAATATCTTTGCGCATCAGGATGAGCTGGGGCTGGCCGTATTCAATCACGACAACGATATTACCCGTGCCTTTGCGCAGAATGCCAAGGGCAAGTCGGTTTGCTTCAGCCGCCAGGAAGAGCTGCCCAAGGGTGTTTATGTGAAGGATGGCTACATCTGGTCGGGCAATCGGCAGGTTTTGGCGCTGGATGATATTTTAATCCCCGGCGTGCACAACATCGAAAACTACATGGCGGCCATCGCCGCGGTCAAGGGTTTGGTCGAGGATGAAATCATCCAGGCGGTGGCTAAGAGCTTTGCCGGTGTGGAGCATCGTATTGAGTTGGTGCGAACCTTTAACGGTGTGCGCTATTACAACGATTCCATTGCGTCCAGCCCCACCCGTACCATCGCCGGTTTGCGCTCTTTTGCGGAAAAGGTGATCTTGATCGCCGGCGGTTACGATAAAAAAATCCCCTTTGATGAACTGGGCAAAGAAATTACAGAGCATGTGAAGGTTCTTGTCATTACAGGTGCGACGGCGCCAAAGATCCGTGCCGCAGTGGAAGCGGTACCCGGTTATGATGGAACCAATCCGGTGATTTTGGAATATCATGACTTCCGACAGGCTGTGCTTGAGGCTCATAAAGCGGCCCAGCCGGGCGACGTGGTTCTTTTGTCGCCGGCCTGCGCATCCTTTGATAAATTCAAGAATTTTATGGTGCGCGGAGAAGCCTTCAAAAAAATCATCTACGAATTGGAGTAAGATGGTATGCAATACGCACAACTCAGCCAGCGGCTGTCCGATCTGTGTTCGCTGCCCGGCCCTTCCGGGTTTGAAACTTCGGTGACCCATCGGGCCGCTGAGATGCTGCGCCCGTTGGTGGATGAGGTGAGCATCGACCGCCTGGGAAGCGTGGTTGGCGTGCGCCGCTGTGGCAAGCCCAACGCAAAGCGCGTGCTTTTGGATGCGCATTTGGATGAGATCGGCCTAATGGTTATTGGCTGCGAGCAGGGCTTTTTGCGCTTTCGCACCATTGGTGGCGTCGATCCCCGTATGCTTCCCGACCGGGAAGTGACCATTTTGAGCGATCCTCCCTTGTTTGGCGTGGTGGCTTGCCTTCCGCCCCACGTTTTGCAGGCCGGGGAGGAAAACAAGTCGGTTGCCATAGCCGATCTGTTCATTGACACCGGGCTGTCCCAGGAGCAGGCGCAAGCATGCATTCCGGCCGGAACGCCGTGTGTGTTTCGGGATAGTTGTTTCCGTCTGGGCGAACGACAGATGTGCGGCAAGGCCATGGACGACCGAGCCTGCTTTGTCACCCTGCTGCGTGCGCTGGAGCTGTTGCGGGATAAAACGCTGGATGTGGACCTTTATATTGTGGGCAGTACCCGGGAAGAGGTCGGCCATGGCGGTGCGGCAACGGCAGTGTTTCGTATTGCGCCCGACTGCTGTGTGGCGGTGGATGTGACCCATGCAAAGACGCCCGACGGTTCCAAGGAACGGGCCTTTGAAATGGGTGGCGGCCCGGTAGTTGGGATTGGGCCCAACATGACACGCTGGATGACACAGCGCATGAGAGATAAGGCAAAATCGCTGGAAATGCCCGTGCAGCTTGAAGTGATGCCGGGCGCAAGCGGCACCAACGGCTGGGATATGCAGATCGCCCGGGAGGGCATCGCTACGACCGTGTTGTCGCTGCCACTCAAGTATATGCACAGCCCGGTTGAAACGCTGGATCTCAGTGATATGGAAGCGGTGGCAAAGCTGCTGGCCGCATTTGTGGAAGGGATCGGAGAGGAGGCGCTGGCATGATCGAAACGCTGAAAACTCTGTGTGCCCTGTCCGGCGTGGCCAGCTATGAAGACCCGGTCCGGGACTATCTGATGGAACAGGCAAAGCCGTATGCTGACAGTATGCGTGTGGATGCTATGGGCAATCTGATCGTCTTCAAAAAGGGCGCAAAGTCCACCGAAAACAAGTTGATGCTCTGCGCCCACATGGACGAGGTGGGGCTGATCGTTCGGCACATTCAGGAGGATGGCTACCTGAAGTTTTCTGCCATTGGCGGCATCGACCGCCGTGTGCTGCTTGGAAAGCGGGTCTTTGTGGGCTGGGATCGTGTGCCCGGGATCATCGGACTCAAGGCGATTCATTTGACCACAGCAGAAGAGCGCACCAAAGTGCCTAAGCTGGAGGATTTCTATCTGGACATTGGCGCAAAAAACAGGGAAGAGGCCGAAAAGGTAGTTTCGGTGGGCGATTTTGCCGTGTTTGCTGACGAATGTCTGGAGTTTGGCGACGGAATGTTTAAGGCCAAAGCCATCGACGATCGTGTGGGCTGTGCTGTTATGCTCAAGCTGCTGCAGCAACAACTGCCTATGGACTGTACGTTTGTCTTTACGGTGCAGGAAGAGGTGGGCACGCGCGGCGCTTTTGGCGCGGCATTTTCGGTCAAACCGGAGATTGTACTGGTGCTGGAAACCACCACGGCGGCTGATCTGCCCGGTATCAAGGGGCAAAAACGAGTTTGTGCGCCCGGACAGGGGCCGGTCATCTCGCTGATGGATGGCGGCACGGTATATGACAAGCAGCTGTTTCGACTGCTCTGCGATACCGCCGATGCGGCCGGGATTCCCTGGCAGGTCAAGCACTATATTGCCGGCGGCAACGACAGCCGTGCCGTTCAGCGCAGCCGGTCGGGTGTTCGGGTGGCCGGTCTTTCGGCTGCCGTGCGCTACCTTCACGCTCCCACCGGCGTGGGGTCGATCAAGGATTTTGAGCAGATGCTGACGCTGACCACCGCATTTTTGGATGCGCTGGCTCAGTGCTGTTAGGAGGATGGTCATGGATATTCTGGAAATGTTGCAGGCGCTGAATGCCTGTCATGGCCCTGCCGGGGATGAAGATGGCGTTGCTCAGGTCATCCGCACGCTGGCGGAGCCGTATGCAGACGAATGCTGCAGCGATGCCATGGGCAATCTGATCGTGCACAAACAGGGCAATGGGCCCAAGGTCATGTTTGCCGCCCACATGGACAGCATTGGCATGATCGTAACCCACATAGAAGAAGAGGGGTATCTGCGCTTTGGCAAGGTCGGTGGACTGGATCTGAGCGCCCTGCTGCATACCCCGGTTCGTTTTGCAAACGGTGTGCGAGGTCTGGTGGGTGTCAATCAGGATACCGACCGGAAAAAGCTGTCCGTGGAAGATATGTTCCTTGATATCGGCGCCAAGAGTTGTCAGCAAGCGCAAGCGAAGGTGCACATTGGTGATACCGCCGTGTTTGACGCCCCGACCTTTGCCGCTGGGGAGCGCATCGTGTCCCCTTATTTGGATAACCGCATTTCCTGCGTGGTGCTGCTCAAGGTGCTGGAGGAATTGAAGCAAAGCGAAAATGACCTGTACTTTGTATTTACCACGCAGGAGGAGCTGGGGCTGCGTGGTGCGAAAACGGCCGCCTTTGCCATCGAACCCGACTACGCCGTTGCGGTGGATGTTACCCCGTCGGACGATCTGCCCGGTGCCAAGCACAACGGAAGCAGCGTATTGGGGCAGGGGGCTGCCATCAAGGTAATGGACAATTCGGTGATCTGTCACCCGCAGATGGTCAAGAAGCTGACCGAACTGGCCCGGCAGGAAAACATTGCCCACCAGGCTGACGTCATTCGTGCCGGTGGCACCGATGCCGGCGCCATTCATGTAAGCCGTACCGGCGTGTATACCGGCGGCGTGTCTATCCCTTGTCGTTACGTTCATTCGCCCACCGAAATGGTGGAAACGGCTGACGTGCAGGCCTGTATTCGGCTGCTTGGCGTTTTTGCCTGCACCAAATTGGAATCTGGAGTGTAAAAAGCATGATATCAGAGAATGTACGTCGGCTTGGCGCGCAAGCGCAAGCCGATCTGGGCGAGCAGTTCCAGCGTATCGATGCCATTGCCGAGGCCAATACGCAGAAAGTGCTGGCTGCCTTTCAGAAGCACCGGGTGGCCGAAAGCTATTTTTCCGGTACGACCGGATACGGCTACGATGATATCGGCCGGGACAAACTGGAAGAGATCTATGCCGAAATTTTCGGCACTGAGGATGCGCTGGTTCGCATTAACTTTGTCAACGGAACTCACACCATTGCCTGTGCTCTGTATGGTGCATTGAAGCCGGGCGACGTGCTTTTGTCGGCTGTGGGCGCTCCCTACGACACGCTGCTGGGCGTGATCGGTGTCAATGACAAAGGTCCGGGTTCACTGAAGGACTGGGGCGTGGAGTATCGCCAGGTTGAGTTGGTGGACGATAAGCCCGATCTGGACGGCATGGCCAAAGCGGCAGCCGATCCCCGGGTCAAGGTGGTTTTGATCCAGCGATCCCGGGGCTATGCCACCCGTGCGTCCCTAAGTGTGGATGAGATCGGCGAAATGTGTACCGTCATCAAAAAGGCCAATCCCAATGCCGCCATTTTGGTGGATAACTGCTACGGCGAGTTTGTGGAGGAAAAAGAACCCACGCAGGTGGGTGCCGATTTGGTGGTCGGCTCGCTCATTAAAAATCCCGGCGGCGGTCTGGCGCCCACCGGTGGCTACATTGCCGGCCGGCGCGACCTGGTGGAAGGCGCTGCCATGCGTCTGTCCTGCCCGGGCATCGGCAAGGAGTGCGGCTCGACGCTGGGTAACAATCGTCTGCTCTACCAGGGTCTGTTTATGGCACCGCACACCGTGGCGCAGGCGCTGAAAACCGCCGTATTTGCCGCACGCATCATGGAGCAGCTGGGCTATCAGGTCGAACCGGCCTCCCACGCGGTGCGCCATGACATCATTCAGATGATCCACATGCGCCAACCGGAGGCGTTGAAGAAGTTCTGCCGCGGCATCCAGTTTGGCGCCCCGGTGGATTCCTTTGTCACGCCCGAGCCGTGGGATATGCCCGGCTACGACCATCCGGTCATTATGGCGGCCGGTGCTTTTGTGCAAGGCGCGTCCATTGAACTGTCCGCCGACGCCCCCATGCGCGAGCCGTACACCGTCTATCTGCAGGGTGGTCTGACCTATGAATCGGGAAAGACCGGCGTGCTGCTGGCGGTGGAGCAGCTGCTCAAAGAAGAATAAGCCAAACAATCCACGGCATACATTGACCTCGTAGAGGGGGAGGTGTATGCCGTGAAACGGTGCCTTTGGCGTGGTCGGTGGAATGGAAGCGGCGGCCTTTGGCTGGTGCTTTCGGTAGTGCTGGGCGCAGGCTGTGCGCTGTTGTTGATCCATCAGATCAACGTTCGTCTGGGCCCTGTACTGGTCGAACTGGCACGCACCCAAACCACCAACCACATTACGTCGATCATTGACACAATGGTTGCCGAGCAGGCGCTGGCATACACCGATCTGATCACGCTGGAGCGCTCGGAAAACGGTGATATCGTGGCGTTGAGCAGTAATATGGCTCGTGCCAACGCCTTACGGGCACAGCTATTGGAACAGGCGCTGCAGGTGCTTGACGGGGTGGAGACCATCCACATGGAAGTGCCGTTGGGCACGTTGTTTGATTGGGACCTTCTTTCTGGCGTTGGTCCCGGTGTGGATGCCCGTGTCGTTTATACCGGGACGGCATCGGCTGAGTTTGAAAATGAGTTTACTTCGGCTGGCATCAACCAAACCTGCCATCGGATCTTCTTTCGTATCAAAGCAGACATTGCGGTTTTACTGCCCGGACAACAGCTGCAAACTACTGTCAGCACCCGGGTATGCGTTGCCGAAACCATCATCGTTGGGAAAGTGCCGGAAACCTATCTACAAATAAGTCCGTAATGGCATTTCACTTTACAGAAAAGGGCGTGGTCCTTATGACAGAAAAGGAACAGATCGAGCAGCTTCGCCGGGAGTTGGAGCAGCACAATTACAACTATTATGTGCTGGATCGGCCTGTCATCAGTGACTTTGAATATGACCGAATGCTGCGTGCCCTGGAGGATCTGGAGTGTGCGCATCCGGAGCTGGTTACACCGGACTCGCCCACCCAGCGTGTGGGTGGTGCGGCGCTGGACAGCTTTGCCAAGGTGCCCCATCGTGTGCCGCTGGAGAGCTTACAGGACGTGTTTGACTTTGAAGAGCTGGAGGACTTTGACCGCCGTGTGCGTGAAAGCGCACCCGATGCTTCCTATATCATTCAGCCCAAGGTAGACGGCCTTTCGGTGGCGTTGGAGTACCAAAATGGTGTTTTAGTCCGGGGTGCGACCCGTGGCGACGGCACGGTGGGGGAAGACGTGACCGAAAACCTGCGTACCATCAAGTCCATTCCGCTTAAATTGGAGGATGTGCCGCCCACTTTGATCGTGCGCGGCGAGGTTTTCATGCCAAAAACCGTGTTTGAACGGCTCAACGAGCAGCGTGAGAAGCGAGGGGAGGCGCTGTTTGCCAACCCCCGCAACGCTGCGGCCGGTTCCATGCGTCAATTGGACCCCAAAATTGCCGCTGAACGGAAACTGGATGCCATTATGTTCAACATTCAGTATGTGGATGATTTGCAGCTTGCAACCGACAGCGAAGCACTGGATTGGCTGGAAGCACACAAGTTCAAAGTGATTTCTCGCAGTACGGCCGATACCATCGAGCAGGTGGCCGAGCAGATCACTGCCATTGGTGAAACACGGGACTCCTTCTCCTTTGACATTGATGGTGCGGTTGTCAAGGTAAACAACTTGTCAGATCGTGAAGTATTGGGAAGTACGGCGAAGTTTCCCCGTTGGGCGGCGGCGTATAAGTACCCTCCTGAGCAGAAGGAGTCGGTGGTGCAGGATATTGTCATTCAAGTGGGCCGCACCGGTGTATTGACACCCAAAGCGGTCGTGGCACCCATTCGTCTGGCCGGAACCACGGTGACCAATGCCACCTTACACAATCAGGACTACATTTCCGAAAAGGACATCCGAATCGGGGATACCGTGCTGGTACAAAAAGCGGGCGAAATCATCCCGGAAATCGTTCGGGTGGTGCCGGAAAAGCGGCCGCAGGATGCGGTACCCTATGTATTTCCCACCCATTGCCCGGTCTGCGGTGCATCGGTGGTTCGGGACGAAGAGGGGGCGCATATTCGCTGCACCGGGGCGGAGTGTCCTGCCCAGCTGCTGCGCAATTTGACCCATTTTGCCTCCCGCGATGCAATGGATATCGAGGGGCTTGGTCCGGCTGTGGTAGAGGCATTGGTCGATGCCGGCTTTGTGAAAACGGCGGCCGATCTCTACCGGTTGGACGTGCAAAGTGTGGCTAGTCTGGAGCGCATGGGAACCAAATCGGCGGAAAACCTGCTGGCATCTATTGAACGCTCTAAAGACAACGATTTAGCCCGATTGCTGTTTGCCTTTGGCATCCGTCAGGTGGGGCAGAAAGCGGCAAAAATTCTGGCCGCTCGGTTTGGTACGCTGGATGCCCTTTGCGCTGCTACCGAGGAGCAATTGACCGCTGTGGACGATGTAGGCGCCATTACTGCGCGAAACATTCGGGACTGGCTGGATGATCCGCAGAGCCTTCATCTGATGCAATCCCTGCGTGAGTCGGGGGTCAACATGGTCAGCAAAGCCCAGCCGGTGGGAGATAAACTGGCCGGCAAGACCTTCGTGCTGACCGGGACGCTGGAGCAGTTTACCAGAGACGAGGCGGGTGAACGCATCGAAAAGCTGGGCGGAAAGGTGTCCGGCTCGGTGTCCAAAAAGACCAGCTATGTGGTTGCCGGTGAAGCGGCCGGCTCCAAGCTGAAAAAGGCCCATGAGCTGGGCATTCCCGTGTTGACCGAAGAAGAATTCCTGACTATGATTCAGTCATGAGAAAACCCGGCGCTCTGTTGTGTAGAGCGCCGGGTTTGTTGTTTGGACGATATGCCGTAATGTGTTAAGCGTAGGCAAGGAAGGGGGAAGGTTTATTTTCATCGGTTTGCTTGGGCTGCTTTGCAGCGGCGGTTTTGGTATACGTTGTGCCGCCCGAAACATATACCTTGCCGCATTCGGGGCAAATGGAGTTTTTCAATGTGACGCTTTGGCTGATGACCCGGCGATCTTCCCGACTGGCCTGTGCCCGCTCGTTGAATACATGTTCCATCTCGTGGGCGCGAACTATCGAGGCCGAGTTGTCGGGATCAATATGACCAGGTGTTTGGAAGGAAACACTTGGGTCGTCAGAACCGTCCTGATAGGTTCGATTTTCACAGGTTTGACATTCCTGCTCTTCCATCCATTCCTGTGCGGATTTGCTATTCGTTGCAGAATTTTGTTGAACAGAAGGGGGAAGCGAGGGATCACCATGCTGAATACGCATACGAACGGCCATTTCGGCTGGATCTGCGCCATGCCGATTTAATATGGCGGTGGTCACATTTCCGGACACCCCGGAAGTCACGATGGGTGCGGAAGTAACGGGCTGCACCGGAGTTTCGGGATCGCTGGACCGATATGCACCAATTACAGCCGTATTTTGTGATGCTTGGGGCTGCAAGGGAGCTTGCTTGTACGCAGCAGGAGCGAGGCCGCCATAGCTTACATAGGAAAAGCCGCCGGAAATTGCGCCGATCATGTAATCACCCCGATTCTGCTACAATCGTATAAAAATTGATTCCAATCGGAAAGAATTTCTTTTCACGAGTATTATACCATTTTTTAGTACATATTGCTATAGTTTTTTTACTTTTTCAAAATAATCGTTGCAAATCCTGCCGAAAAGGAGATATAATTAAATGAAAAACAAATGCATTTTCTGTTGATTTGGATCGGGCAGATCACGGTGGCATTGTTGAGGTGAAAGGAGGGGATCAAGATGGAGAAAACAGCGCGTTCCCGCACTATTTTTGGCACCATTCTTTTTCCTTTGATCGCCCTTCTGGTGTTGGAATTGTTGATTCCAATTGCTATATTTGGCATCAGCGGAAGTGTGGAGCATCTCAAGCGTGACGCAGAGCACGATTTGTATGTAGAACTGGAAACACGCAAGACCAACCTGGAGTACTTTATGGTCACTCAGTGGTCCGACCTGGATCGGTTGAGTGCGATGGTCAACTACAATACACAACTTTTGCTCGATAGTGGAAGCATTACGCTGGAAGAGCTGGAAGCAGATCCCATGGTGTGCCAGCGCGTTTTGGAAGGTTGCTATTCCGATTTTATTGATGAATTGTACGCCAAGCGGGTCAATGGAATCTTTGTTCTGTTTAACACACAGGACTTGACCGGAATGTTTGCGGAATCCTCCCAGGCACGCCGTACCGGATTTATGATTCGTGACCTTGACGCAAAATCGGAATACGACCTGCAGAAGAACGATTTGCTTTTGGTGCGATCCCCTGTTTCTGCCATACAAGCGCTGGATATGTCTGTGGCGCATGAGTGGCAGGCCATGTTCACCTTTTCGGAAGATCAGGATCTGAGCGACTATGGTTATTTCTATCGCCCATTCCAGGCCGCCTATGAGGCCGGGCACAAGGCGGATCCGGATGATTACGGGTATTGGGCGCCCGGCTCCGCTGCACAGACCGATGAGGGTCTGTCCTTGATTACATATTCCATTCCCCTTGTGTTGGAGGACGGGACGGTATACGGTGTTTTGGGTATTGAGCTGTTTCTTGAGAATGTGTTTGAGCACATTCCCTGCGGCTCGAAGGATTCCCATCAAACGGGCTCTGATGTTTTGGCACGTATCGGTGAGGGGGAGAATGGGCAGCTCATCTTTGACCGCATGGTCAGTACGGATTCCTCACGTAATTTTGGGGATTGGTCGGCCAGTCTGACGCCCTCGGCAAATCTGCGGGAGGGATGCACAGTAGAGTTCAATGGTGTTTCCTACTATGCAATCGGAAAGCAGTTTGACCTTTATAGTGAGAACAATCCCTTCCGGAATGAAACATGGATGTTGCTGGGCGTAGCCGATTGCGCATCGCTTTATTCCGAAGCGGATCAAATCAAGCAATTAAGTGCCGTTATTTTGGTATCCATGTTTGTGCTTGGATTGCTGGGCAGTTTTCTGATCAGCCGCCGCCTGTCCGGGCCAATTCGCCGTCTGTCCAAAGAGGTGGCGAAAATCAGCGGTTTTCCTGAGTTATCCCGCTCCGGAATCACGGAAATCGATCAGTTT
This sequence comes from Oscillospiraceae bacterium, assembly GCA_045602885.1. GTDB lineage: Bacteria > Bacillota > Clostridia > Oscillospirales > Oscillospiraceae > JAJPXI01. The sequence goes on along the minus strand of JAZSCJ010000004.1, from coordinate 1,835 downwards.
TCCGATGCCTTTATCCAGATGAGCCGCAACGCAGTAGATGCCTCGGCCCGTGTGTTGAACATTCTTCACCTGACCAGTATGGAAATCGCCGCGTTTGAGGTGCGAGTCGGCGCCAAGATCTTTGTGACCGACAACTTTTTCACCATGTTCGGTATTGAAGTAGAGGACAGTCAAAACCTTTCAGACGAGCAATTCAAAGAACTGCTGCAAAGAATCAATGCCGAGCGTCCCCATACCAAGCGATTGGACGGAAGCACGGTATACCAGATCAAGCGTCCTTACGGTGAAATCCGATACATTCGACTTTGCTTTGCCGCCTTGCCAGATGGTATGGCAGCCGTTGCAGAGGATATTACGGCGGCCGAGGTGGAAAAGAAACGTTTGGAGCACGAGCGCGACTATGACCTGTTGACCGGGTTGTTTAACCGCCGTGCATTCTATCGTGAAGCCGAAGCCAAGTTCCAAGATCCGGAAGGCTCGGGGCATGGCGCGTTTATCACTTTGGATTTGGATGATTTGAAGCGGTATAACGATACCTATGGCCATGAGTGGGGTGACCAGTATATTACCCAGGCGGCACGCAGCATTTGCGCCGCCGCACCTGCAAACAGCTTCGTAACACGTTTGTCCGGCGACGAATTTGCGCTGTTTGTGTGGGGGTATGACAGCCAGGATGCTGTTCGGGCTGCGGTAGATCGGTTTACTCAAAGCGCATCGCAAACCAATCGGTTTGTTGGCCCCAACGGGGAGGAGCACTATATCTCCTTTACCGGCGGTGTTGCCTGGTACCCGGAGGATAGCAAAAACATGCTGGAGCTGATGAAGTACGCCGATTTTGCGATGTACGAAAAAAAGAAGAGCGGCAAAGGCAGCTTGAACGAATTCAGTTTTGCCAGTTACAATCAAGAAAGCTTTTTGGTGCAAAGCCGCCGGGAGCTGGACGAGATGCTGAACAACGGAATGGTTCAGTACCACTTCCAGCCCATTGTTTCCGCTTCCGATGGCAGTATTTATGGCTACGAAGCCTTGATGCGTGTTGATCTGCCCACCTTACGCACGCCCGACACGGTGCTGAATCTGGCGCGTGATGAGAGCCGCCTGCATGATGTGGAACGCATGACCATGCTGAAATCGGTGGAGTTCTATTCGGCGCTGCTCAAAGGTGGGCACGTATCGCCGCAGGCCTATCTCTTTGTCAACTCCATTGCCGATCATTGTCTGGATAGCATCGATCAGGATGAGTTGAAACGGCTGGCTGGGCCGCTGGTTACTCAAATCGTTCTTGAAATCACAGAGAATAACGAGCTTGATCCGGAATGTCTGAAAGTCAAACGTGAAATGACCTGTTACTCCGGCATGATGGCGTTGGACGATTATGGCAGCGGCTACAACGGGAATAAAAACTTGCTTGAATTGGCCCCCAAGTATGTGAAGCTGGATGCGATTTTGGTTCGGGGTATCGATTCCAATCAGGACAAGCAGGCGCTTGTGTCCAATCTGATCGACTATGCGCACCGCCGCAATATGCTGATCGTGGTCGAGGGCATTGAAACCACAGCGGAACTTCAAACCTGCATCGAATTGAAGGCAGATCTTTTGCAGGGCTACCTCTTGGCCCGACCGTCAGCCATTCCGCAGGGAGTATCCGCGGTTGCGCTTCAAGTCATTCGAGAGATGGAGGAAAAATAATGAACTCAATGGGGGCGGCAGATTGCCGCGCCCATTTTGTAAACCAGTTTTACTTGTCAAATGCAGGGTTGAAGAAATAGATGTTTTTCTGATCCATCTTCTCTTTGGCCAGGCGGATGGCTTCGCCGAAGCGCTGGAAGTGAACG
>JAZSCJ010000003.1:0-6270 GCA_045602885.1 Oscillospiraceae bacterium | reverse complement strand
ACGGGCAGCGCCGTGCTTTCCTGCTGTTCGGTCTTTTTCGCTTCACTCATGCTTTGTTATCCTCCATCGCCTTTTTTCTCTTTTGTTCCCGCACTGCCAACAGCGCATCCACACCGTTGGCCTGCCGTTTGGCCCATTCGGCCTGTATGATTTCTATGTAATCCCGAAGTGCCTTCTCGGTGTTCTGTCCGGTCTCGGGCTGATCGGCCGCCGAAACCAGGCGGCTCATTTCATCCCGGGACAAATCACCGGTCAACATGGGAATACTGGGTGTTTCTCCGGCCTGCCAGCGCTCACGCAGCAGGCGGTATACCTTTGCCAAGAAGGGGGACGAAAACTGCTCTTCCTCCAAATTGGCCTTGGGGTAAAGGGACAGATCCAGCAGCAACAGCCGAATGACCCCTTCTTCCGCCCGGGCGGAGCGGACGTTGGTATAACGTAGTTCCCGCTCTTTGGGCTGAACATTGTTGGCCGGGGTCAGCGCCTGCTGTTCCGCCTGCCGACGCGCCTTGTAGCTTTGGCTTTTACGCGCCTTTTCTACCTCGGCCGACATGGTATCGCCGGACACTCCGGCGGCGGTCGCCGCCCGATTTCCGTAGATTTCCCGTTCCACCGGACTGAGCAGGGTGGCGATCATGGCGGCCGCTTCCTTGAGGAAGGCTGCGCGCTGGTCGTCCGCCTGCAAATCGTACTTGTTCTGAATGACCTCCAACCGATACTCTACTTGATTGGAGCTGCCGTGAAGCAGATTTTCAAAGGCCACCGCACCTTGATATTTAATGAAGTCATCGGCATCCTGTTTGACCAGATCGCCGTTTTCATCTCTGCGCCGGGGCAGTTGGAGCACCTTGACGGCAAAGTCGGCGTTTTTCAAAATGCCGATGGCGCGTTGGGTGGCGTCCTTACCGGCCTCATCGTTGTCATAGCACAGCACCAGTTCCTTGGTAAACCGGCTTAAAATTCGGGCGTGCTCCTCGGTCAGCGCCGTGCCCATGGTGGCCACCACGTTGTCAAACCCGGCCTGATGCAGCGTGATCACATCAATGTTGCCCTCGACCAGGATGATGTTATCCCGTTTGCTGTTTTTGGCGTAATTGATGCCGTACAGGGTGGAACGCTTTTTGAAGATCGCCGTTTCCGGGGTGTTCAGATACTTGGGGGCTGCGTCGGCGTCCATCACGCGGCTGGTGAATCCGATCACATCACCACGCAGGTCGATGACGGGCAGCATCAAGCGGTTACGAAACTTATCGTAAACGCCGCCGTTCTTTCCAGCCACCGCCAGTCCGGCTTCCATCAGCTCGCGCTTGTCATACCCTTGCTCCGCCATAGCGCGGATCAGACTGTCCCACGCATCGGGGGCAGCACCCAATCCGAATCGGTTGGCAAACTTTTTGGAGATGCGCCGCTTGTCGATATACCGGGCCACGGCGGCTCCCTGCGGGGTGGACAGCTGCTCGTAATAAAACCGGGCCGCCAGCTTGTTCAGCTCAAGAATACGCTGTCGCTTGCGGCGCCAGTCTTGATCGCCGGGGCCATCCTCCGGTACTTCCATGCCCAGCTTTCCGGCCAACAGATGAATGGCCTCCGGATAGCTTATGTTCTCAATTTCCATCAGAAAGCTCAGCACACCGCCGCCCTTGCCGCAGCCAAAGCAATGATAGATCTGCTTATCTCGGGAAACCGAGAAGGAGGGCGTTCGCTCGCTGTGAAAGGGACACAAGCCCCAATGGTTGGCGCCCTTCTGATTGAGGGAAACATAGTCCTGAACGATATCAACGATATCGGCACGCTGGGTCAATTCATCGATAAATGTGCGTGGAATGGACATATCTTCCCCCCTTTTTTCTAATATGATACCTTTTTGGTTACTTCACCGACCAAGATGACGGCAAAAAGGCATCGCTGTACTTCTCCATACAGTAATTATCGGTCATGCCGGCAACGTAATCGCACACGGCACGCTCAACGCCCTCCCGTATGCGAATTTCCTGATAATCAACGGGCAGGCGATCGGGATGTTTCACATAGTATTCAAACAGCCGCAAAACGACCTGCTGCGCCTTGGACTCTTCCCCTTTAGCCACCGGATTGCGGTAAACCGCATCAAACATGAACGCGCGCAGCTCGTCCATGGCCGCCGCCTTAGACGGACTTTGCCGGATCTCCGGCTTTTCGGCGCTGGTCTGGATGATATCGGCCACCAGCGTATTGATACGCTCACCGTGGGTGAAGCCCAGCTCCTGCGATACCACCAGCGGAATGTCGATGGGATAAATGATACCGCCACGCATGGCGTCGTCGATGTCATGATTGATGTAGGCAATGCGGTCGGCCAGACGAAGGATCTGTCCCTCCAGCGTTTCGGGCTGCTCCTGCCCGGTGTGGCACAGAATGGCCCGGCGCACTTCATAGGTCAGATTCAGTCCGGCCCCATTTTCCTCCAGCTGCTCCACCACACGCAGCGACTGCACATTATGCTCAAAACCGCCCGGCATGATTTCATTGAGCACACGCTCACCGGCATGGCCGAAGGGGGTATGCCCCAAATCGTGGCCCAGCGCGGCCGCCTCGGTCAGATCCTCGTTCAGCCGCAAGCCTCGTGCTATGGTACGGGCAATGCGTGCCACCTCCAGCGTATGGGTCATACGGGTACGGTAATGATCGCCTTCCGGGTTCAGAAAAACCTGCGTCTTGTGCATCAGGCGCCGAAATGCCTTGGAGTGGATGATGCGGTCGGCATCCTGCTGAAAGCAGGTGCGTACCGGACAGGGCGGCCGCGACAGCACACGCCCCTTGGATTGCTGCGCGCGACAAGCGTAAACCGACAGCGTTTCCAGCTCCCGCGCCTCGGTCTGCAGCCGAATATCCATACTCATCACCCCATTACCCCGTTTTTTATATTTGTTATATACGAAAAAAAATGCTCAATCCCTCTTTTTTTCGAAACTTTTTCCGAAATCTTTCGTTAAAAAAACTACTTTTCGAGATTCGGTTGCATTGTTTTCCCTTCATTTGTTATAATTACTTCATTCAATTAAAGAATGAAAGCAAAGGAAGGTAACACTATGGGTCAATTTACTGGAAAAACCGTTCTTATCACCGGCGGCGGACGCAGTGTCCTCAGCGACGGAACTTGTGGCTCCATCGGCTACGGCACGGCCACCGCGTTTGCAAAAGAGGGTGCCAATCTGGTCATCACGGGCCGAAATGAGGCCAAGCTGCAAGAGGCCAAGGAAGAGCTGGAGCGCCTGTACGGCGTTAAGGTGCTCGCCATCCCGGCCGATGTTTCCGCGGGCGCCGATAACGAAGCCATTGTAAACAACGTAGTCGAGCAGGCCGTTGCCACCTTTGGCGACATTCACGCTCTGATCAACATTGCGCAGGCCTCGGCCTCCGGCGTTTCCCTGCAGGATCACACCACGCAGCAGTTTGATCTTGCCGTCTACTCCGGGCTTTACTCCACCTTCTATTATATGAAGGCCTGCTATCCCTATCTGGCCAAAACCCGTGGCTCGGTCATCAACTTTGCCTCGGGCGCCGGTCTGTTCGGCAATCTGGGCCAGTGCTCCTACGCCGCCGCCAAAGAGGCCATCCGCGGCATGAGCCGCGTGGCCGCCAACGAGTGGGGCAAGGACGGCATCAACGTCAACATCGTCTGCCCGCTGGCCTGGACCGCACAACTGGAAACCTTTGAAAAGGCCTATCCCGATGCCTTCAAGGCCAACGTGACCATGCCCCCCATGGGCCACTTCGGCAACCCGGAGCTTGAGATCGGCCGGGTTTGCGTACAGCTCGCTTCCCCCGACTTTAAGTATCTGTCCGGCGAGACGCTTGCGCTGGAAGGCGGCATGGGTCTGCGTCCGTAAAACCAAACAAATTACGCAATTTAGGGGCGGCAGCGCATTTTGCGCTCCCGCCCCACTCTCTTTTCTCACAGTCCTTATGTCCGAGGTACCGCCTTGAAGGCTTCCCCCACGACCTGGGCCTGCTGTACCCCGGAGGTCAGTTCCACCACCCGGGCGGAAAAGTCCTCCACCGCCCCTTCGGGCAGCAGAGCGTGTACCGTCACATCGGCGGCATAATCCACCTCGCCCAGCACACCGCCCGCGGCCTCCACTTCCAGCTTCATGCGCTCAAACAAACTGTAGGAACAGGCCGCCGTCATCTCCACCCAGCGGCGCACCACCGAGATACCGGCTGCGTCCAGCGCATCCTTGGCGCTTTGTGTGTAGGCACGCACCAGTCCACCGGCGCCCAGCAAAATACCGCCGAAATACCGGGTGACCACACAGCACACGTTGGTCACGCCCTCTTTCTGGAACACGCCCAGCATGGGCTGGCCGGCGGTACCCTGCGGCTCACCATCGTCGGAGTAACGCTCCACGCCGCCCTCCTGCAAGCGATAGCACCAGCAATTGTGCCGGGCGTCGTGGTACTTCTTTTTCATTTGTTCAATGTGGGCACGGGCCTGCTCCTCGCTTTCCACCAGCCAGACATGGCCGATGAAGCGGGAGCGCTTTTCCACAAATTCGGTTTCGGAATCCCCGGTGGGCACAAAATATTCGGTCACAGCCCTTCCTCCTCATCCGGAAACACTTTGATTTCCAAGGCTTCACAAATGCGGAAGAACACTTCAATGGACGGACTTTTTTTGCCGCCCTCTATCTCATTGATAAAGGATTGTGCCACTCCGATCTCTTTTGCCAAACGGTATTGACTCCATCCCTTTTTTTCACGGTTATTGCGAATGATCATACGAAAATCTTTCATTAATATCACCGCAGTCATTATAGCTCACAGCTATCACCTTCGTCTATATATCGCTTTTGGCGATATATAAGGAGGTACTCACTATGAAACCCACTCAAAAAGAATACCGCGAGGAGCTGTTGGCCCTCGCGGTGGATCTGTTGGGAGATGTTCTTTTGTTGGACTGCCTGCTGGAACGGTTACATCACGACCCAGCGTGGGAGGGTGTAATCGCGGATACTCTTCTGAAAAAGTTAAATGACTTTTTGTCGCAAAACGCGCAGGAGATCACCTTTCTGACCAAGTGCCTGCTGGCTCAACGGCAGGAGGCTTCCCACTCCTCCCGCGTTAGGGCATAAAACACCGTTTCGTGGGTATCACCCAGAAGATTGGTGGTCTTGCAGGCCAGGCGGCGACCAAAACCGCACTTTTCGATGACCCGGCGGGACTGGTCGTTAAAGTCATAATGCCCGCACCAGATGACGGCGCACTTTAAATCTTCAAAGCCGCGGCGCAGCACGGCCCGCACCGCCTCCGGGATGATGCCCCGGCCCCAATAGGACTTGCCGACCCAATAGCCGATCTCTTTTTGCAGTGCGTCGGCAGGGACGTCTTCATCGCAAACTTCGGGCGCTTTCAGACCGATGCTGCCCACCGGAAGCCCGGTCTCTTTGAGCACGATAGCATAGGTCTCGGGGGCGCTGAGGGCGCCACGGATGACGCGCAGGCTGTCCTCCTCATCGGTATGTACCGGCCAACCCGCCCGGGGACCCACCTTCGGGTCGCAGGCGTGGCGGTACAGTTCGGCGGCGTCGCCGTCCTCCCAGGGACGCAAAAGCAGCCGCTCGGTTTCCAAAATCATGGTTATTCCTCCCAGGGTTCCTTGGGGCGCGACCAGCCTTCCACAATATAAGGCTCCACCTGTCCCAGCACCTTGGGGGTACAAACGGCCACCACTTCAATACTCTCGCCGTACTCTACATTTTCCACCCCGGCCTCACGATAGAGCATGTCCAGCACACCGCCCTTATCGTAGGGCAGGTGCAGCACCACACGGAAATTCCCGGTATCCACCCGCTTGCCGATCATGGCCAGCAGGTGGTCCAGACCTTCTCCGCTTCTGGCCGAGATGGAAACAATGTCCTCCCCGTGGGGCAGGATATCGCCCTGGTACAAATCCGACTTGTTGTATACATCAATACGCGGGGTCTGCTCCGCCCCCAGCTCCACAATGAGCTTTTCCACCACTTCAGCCTGCTCTTTCCACTGAGGGTTGGACACATCAATCACGTGCAGCAGCAGATCGGCGAAGGACAGCTCCTCCAGCGTGGCCTTAAACGCATCCACCAAATGGTGAGGCAGTTTGCGGATAAAGCCGACCGTGTCAGACAGCAGCACGGTGCAGGTGTCGGAGATCTCCAGCGTCCGGGTGGTAGTGTCCAGCGTGTCAAACAGGCGATTGTTGGCCGGAATCCCCGCGCCGGTCAGCTTGTTGAGCAGGGTGGACTTGCCGGCATT
>JAZSCJ010000002.1:0-9025 GCA_045602885.1 Oscillospiraceae bacterium | reverse complement strand
AAGATGGAGTATCTGGTGGGCACCATGATCGAGATCCCCCGTGCGGCATTGACCGCCGACGAGATCGCCAAGGAGGCCGCCTTCTTCTCCTTCGGCACCAACGATCTGACCCAGATGACCTTCGGCTTCTCCCGCGATGACGCGGGCAAGTTCCTGGACGCGTATTACGCCAACAGCATTTACGAAAGCGATCCCTTCGCCCGTCTGGATCAAAACGGCGTGGGCAAGCTGGTGGAGCTGTCGTGCAAGCTGGGCCGCTCGGTCCGTCCCGATTTGAAGCTGGGTATTTGCGGCGAACATGGCGGCGACCCCTCCTCGGTGGAGTTCTTCCACAAGGCCGGTCTGGACTATGTTTCCTGCTCGCCCTTCCGTGTGCCCATCGCCCGTCTGGCGGCGGCACAGGCCCAAATCAAGTTCCCCCGATAACAGCAAAGAAAAACGGGCGCCCCGCTGCGGTGGGGCGCCCGCTCTTTTTTCACATGATTTTTCCAGTATATCTGCCATTTGGATGCAGATAATACTGCCAGAGCAACAAGGTCTGCGAGAAACTGCCATCAGAAAGGTTGAAAATATGTAAGCAACTGGAATCGTGCGCCGCATTGACGATCTGGGTCGTGAGGTCATTCCCAAGGAGATCCGCCGCACCATGCGTATCCGCGAGGGCGACCCGCTGGAGATCTATACCGACAAGGAAGGGGGCGTGATCTTCCGCAAGTACTCCCTGATGGGCGGACTGGCCGACTTTTCCGGCCAGATGTGCGAAACGCTGAACAAAACCACCGGGCAGATTGCCGTCATCACGGATCGGGACACCTGCCTTTCGGTGGCGGGCTGTGCCCGTCGGGAGCTGGTGGACAAGCGGGTTTCGGCCGAGCTGGAGTCCATCATGGAGGGCCGCCAGATCTATCAGTACAGCGGCGAGGGTGAGATGCTTCCTGTGTGCGAAGAAAACGGGAAATATTTTATCGCGGCAGCCGCACCCATCCTGTCGGAGGGGGACGTGCTGGGCTGCGTGCTGTTTGCCGGTACCGAGGAAGGTAAGCGCACCGGGGAGATCGAGTACAAGCTGGTGCAGACCATTGCCGGTTTTTTGGGCCGGCATATGGAGAATTAGCCTATATTGATGCGGCGGATGTCGGAAAAATATCGACATTCGCCGATTTTCTTTGAAGTTTACATAGAGTGGTTGCGTCCGATTGATTTTTTTGTTACAATAAAAAAGTATAATGAGGTCGTATGTGTAAAAATAGGAGAGTATAGAGTGTATGGATCTGTTTGACATATTGGAATTGGTTGGCGGCCTGTGTCTGTTTCTGTTCGGCATGAGCTTGATGGGCGCCGCGCTGGAAAAGCGGGCCGGTCACGGCTTAACGGCTATTCTGGGCAAGCTGACCAGTGGCAAGATGGCAGGCTTTCTGACCGGTCTGGGTGTGACGAGCATTATTCAGTCCTCTTCTGCTACCACGGTTATGGTCGTCGGCTTTGTCAACTCGGGCATTATGAGCCTGAAGCAGGCCATCAACGTCATTATGGGCGCCAATGTGGGCACCACGGTCACGGCCTGGTTGCTCAGCTTGACCGGCATTGACGGGGGAAGTGTGTTTGTTCGGCTGTTGAAGCCGACCTCCTTTACCCCGATACTGGCGCTGATCGGCATTGTGTTGATGATGATGCCCAAGAGCGATGACAAGAAAAAGGATACCGGAACCATACTGTTGGGCTTTGCCACGCTGATGTTTGGCATGGATATCATGTCGGGCGCTGTGTCCGGCTTGCGGGATGTGCCGGAATTCCAGAATATCCTGACCATGTTCACCAATCCGATTCTTGGCGTACTGGCCGGCGCGATTTTGACGGCCGTCATTCAGTCTTCTTCGGCTTCGGTGGGTATTTTACAGGCATTGTCCTCCACCGGGGCGATCACCTTTGGTGCGGCAGTTCCCATTGTCATGGGTCAGAACATTGGTACCTGTGTGACGGCACTGCTGTCCTCCATCGGCACCACCCGCAACGCCCGCCGTGCTTCGGTCGTGCATCTGAGCTTTAATGTCATTGGTACCGCGGTGCTGCTGAGCCTGTTTTGCATCGCCCAGGCCATATTCGATTTGTCCGCCTTTTCCAACCGCGTCGCCACGGAATTTGGCATTGCGGTAGTGCACACGGCCTTCAACATTCTGTGTACGGCCATCCTGCTGCCCTGCACCTCGCTGCTGGAGAAGCTGTCCTTTAAGCTGATCCCCGAACCCAAGGCGGCTGGGGAGGAGCAGAGAAACGAGCTGGACGAGCGTCTGATGACGACGCCTGCGGTGGCCCTGGATCGCTGCCGCATCGTGACACGCAAGATGTCGCAGGTGTCAGTGGAAGCCTTGCGTACCGCTATGGATATGTTTGAACGGTACGATGCGGATCGGGCGCAGCTGGTGCGCGAGTATGAGGCGCAGGCCGACCACTACGAGGACATTCTGGGCAGCTATTTGGTAAAGCTCAGTTCCCTTCCCCTCAGTCAGGAGGACAGCAACGAGGCGGCCAAGCTGTTGCACATGATCGGCGATCTGGAACGCATTTCCGACCATGCGGTCAATATTCTGGAATCGGCCGAGGAGCTGCGGGACAAGGGCCTTGCCTTCAGCGACAGTGCCCGCGCCGAGCTGACGACCATGCTGTGTGCCGTCTATGAATCGGTGGATCTGGCCCAGCTGGCTTTTGAGCAGAACAATCTGGACATTGCCGCCCGCGTGGAGCCACTGGAGCAGGTGGTCAATGCGCTCAAGGCCGATCTGCGTACCCATCACATTCAGCGTATGCAGCGCGGAGAGTGCTCGGTGGAGGCCGGCTTTATCTGGTCGGATCTGCTGACCAATCTGGAGCGTGTTGCCGACCACTGCTCCAACATTGCCGGCTGCGTCATTGAGATGGCCCGGGATGAGATGAATCTGCACGGTTATCTGCGTTCCATCCGCCACGGCAGCCCCGAATATGCAGCCATTTATCAGGAGTACAGCGAGAAGTACCTGGGCGAAAAGACATCGAAATAAAAAAAGGGGACAGTCTTGCTTGAGCAAGACTGTCCCCTTTTTTAGGGCAGGTATTTGACCGGGTCAACCGTTTGGCCGTCCTGGAGCATCTCCAGGTGAAGGTGGGAGGGGCGGCTGCTTTCGGCCAGCGAGGTGGCACCCACCGAGCCGATCACATCGTGGATGTCCACCGTGTCCCCCACCGATACGGTGGGCGTGCCGGCCAGATTGGAATAGATACTTTTCAGTCCGCTTCCATGGTCGATGACCACCGTTGTACCCATCAGATCATCCGGATAGACGGCCTCTACCCTGCCGCTGGAAACAGCGCATACCTCAGTGCCCAGCGCGGCGGCCAGATCCAGTCCGCTGTGGGTGCGCCAGTCGCCCATGGTTTCGTCATAGGCCAGCACCTCCAGCGAAAAATCGCTGATGATCTCGCCCTTGACCGGCCAGGTGAACACCGGAGAGGACAGGGTGCTTTGGCTGGGTTGGTCGGCGACCTCCGGCGCAGGCTGGGGTGAGGGCTGCGGCTTGGGATCGGCAGTCACCTGCGGGGACGGTGCGGGTTTGGGCTGTACCACAGGGGGTACTGCCGTGACGTTTGGCTTGGGAGTGACCACCACTTGAGCCGGAGCATCCACGGCCACATCCGGCGATCCGGAACCCAGAGAGGAAAGAAGATAATAGCCCGAAATTCCAATTGCGGCGACGCACAGGAACAGGACTATGTAAAAGCCCTTTCCTGCCAAAAAGTCGCCCATGCGCTGTGTTACGGTTTTCTTATTCAAACGAACACCTCCAAGGCTATTTTTGTCAGCCGGGGAGGTCTTTATACATTCCGGCAGGATTTTTCCTGCGTTGGCAAAACCGATGCGCCATGGTATACTGAATCCATCGGGGAGGTGAGTGTGTGCGCTTTCGTAAAATCTACGTGGAAATTTCCAATCAATGCAATCTGCGCTGTAGTTTTTGCCCCGGTACCGCCCGGGCGGCGCGGCGCATGAGCGCGCAGGAGTTTTCCGCTCTTCTGCCCAAGCTGCGCCCCTACACCGATTACCTGTACTTCCACATTATGGGAGAGCCGCTGTGCCACCCCCAGCTGGAGGAGTTTTTGGCGCTGGCCGACCGGGCCGGTTTTCGGGTCATTTTGACCACCAACGGTACGCTGCTGTCGCAGCGCAGTGAAATGCTGCTGGCCGCGCCCGGGCTGCACAAGGTGAACATTTCCCTGCACGCCTTTGAGGCCAACGACCTTGCCGTGCCCTTTGACCGGTATCTGGACGACTGCTTTGCTTTTGGACAGGCGGCCCAAGGCAGCAAGCTGGTGGTCTACCGTCTGTGGAACCAGGGGGGCGCCGATGCGCGCAATCAGGATATCCTTGCCCGGATGCAGACCTATTTCCCACTGCCGTGGTCGGTGGAGCCCCGGGGCACGCGCATCGGGGAGCGGCTGTATCTGGAATATGGGGACAAGTTTGACTGGCCCGATCTGTCCGCCCCCGAGGGGGACGCGAGGATCGCCTGCTACGGTCTGCGGGATCAGATGGGTGTGCTGTGCGACGGCACGGCCGTACCCTGCTGTCTGGACCACGAAGGGGATCTGGTGCTGGGCAACCTGCTGGAGCAGGAGATGGAGGAGATCTTAAACGCCCCCCGTGCCCGTGCCATTTACGAGGGTTTTTCCCGCGCCCGGGCGGTCGAGCCGCTGTGCCGCCGCTGCGGATATGCCCGACGATTCGGACAAAAATGAAAACAGGCTGTTGATTATCAAAAGAAATCAACAGCCTGTTTTTGTTTTAATGGTGTAAAAAGTCGCGGATGGTCTGCTCCACCTGCTCCACTTCCTCCAGAAAGGCCGAGGCCGATACACGCAACGCGCCGCCGCCCAGAATGATGATCTGCTCCAGCGCGTCCGAGGTGGCCACGCGCACCCGGCTGCTTTTGGCCAGGGAGTAGGCGGCCTTTTCGATATACATATCGGCGGTTTCGGCTTCCTTGGTGTATACCACGGTCAGACCGCCCAGCTTGTCCACGCTGCCGGGGTTACCTTTGACCTTGTAGGCGTCAAACACCACAATGACGGCGCACTGGCGAAAACCCTGATAATTGCGCAAACGCTCGATCAGCCGCTCCCGGGCGGCGTCCAGATTGTCTTTTGCCAGCTTGCGCAGTTCATCCCACGCAAAAATAATGTTGTACCCGTCCACCAAAATATATTCCGGCCCGATGGGTGCGGCTTTGTAGGGCTTGGGTGCGGTGGTGGTCTTAGGCGCAGGGCGCATGGCCTGTGCCGGGTGCTTGATCTTGCCGTAGGTGCGCTCGAAAATGGCCATCAGCTCGGAATCAGAGGCCATGTGGGCCAGATAGCGCCGGGCGCGCTCCTCCACGGTGGGGGGTTCCTCCTCAGGGGCAGACAGGGTGGCAGGCAGGTGCATGTGGGCGAACACATCGTTCCATTTGACGGTGTGGCCCGCGCCGTGGGAACAAAAGACACTGTCGGGGGTATTGTCCAAATCACTTTCGGGGTCGTAGCCGAGCTCGGCGACGATGCGCTCCTGCTCGGCGCAGGGGGCGTAACCGCTCACCTGGCAGGAAAAGCGCCCCAGACCATGGGTATAGGCAGCCAGCTCATTGGGGTAGTCGCCCAGCAGGGCGGCCGGGCCGCTGCCGGTCAAAACGGCAAAGTCGCCCTCGGTTTCCGGCCCGTCCCATTGGGCGCCCATGCGTTGCAGGTCGGTCAAGGCCCGACCCACGTTGGCCTGGGGCACCTCCAGCGTAAATTCAAACCACGGCTCCAGCAAGATGCTTTGTGCCTGCATCAGACCCTGCCGCAGGGCGCGGTAGGTGGCCTGACGGAAATCGCCGCCCTCGGTGTGCTTGTCGTGGGCGCGTCCGGCGGTGAGGGTGATGGTCATGTCGGTGATGGGCGCGCCGGTCAGTACGCCCACGTGCTGTTTTTCCAGCAGATGGGTCAAAATCAGCCGCTGCCAGTTGCGATCCAGCTTATCCTCGGGGCAATCGGTGCGGAAGTGCAGGCCGCTGCCCCGCGGGGCCGGCTGCAAAATGAGGTGCACCTCGGCATAATGGCGCAGTGGCTCAAAGTGCCCTACGCCCTCCACTGTATCCGCGATGGTCTCCCGATAGAGGATTTGGCCGGGACCAAAGGTGACCGCCAGAGCGAAACGGTCTTGAATGACCTGGCTTAAAATCTCCATCTGCACCGGGCCCATCAACTGCATTTTAAGCTGCCGTAGGCGCTCGTCCCAGACCAGATGCAGTTGGGGGTCTTCTTCTTCCAGTTGCTGAAGCAACAGATAGGCGCTGTGCACGTCGGTGCCCTCGGGGAAAAAGACGCGGTAGGTCAGCACCGGCTCCAGCGCCGGGGGCTGGCCCTGGGATTGTACGCCTAATCCCATGCCGGGCAGCGTGTGGCTCAATCCCACGGCGGCCACCACATCGCCGGGCAGCGCCTGCTCCACGGGAGTGAACTTGCCGCCGGACAGCAGGCCAAGCTGGGTAACTTTTTCCGACCAACTGTCGCCGTGAAGGGTGTCCCGGGTGCGCAGTACGCCGCCGGTGACTTTGAGGTGGGTCAAGCGTGTACCCTTTTCGTCTCGGGAGATTTTAAACACTTTGGCGCCAAACTGCTCGGCCGCCGGTGTAGTGGGCGCGCAGCGCTCCACACCGCGCAAGAATTCCTCCACGCCCTCCAGCTTCAGCGCCGCGCCAAACCAGCAGGGGAAAATATGACACCGGGCAATGGCCTGGCGCAGGGAGTCATCGCACAGCGTGCCGGTGTCCAGATATTCCTCCATCAGCGCCTCCTGGCACAGGGCAAGGCTGTCGTAATCGGGATGTTCAAAATCGAAGCAGCCGTCCCCCAACTGTTTTTGCAGTTGTGCCAGCAGGGTGGCCCGGTCAGCGCCGGGCAGATCCATCTTGTTGAGAAAGATCAATGTGGGGATGTTGCGCCGGCGCAGCAGTTTCCAGAGGGTACGGGTGTGGCTTTGGATGCCGGCCGGGGCACTGATGACCAGCACGGCGCAGTCCAGCACATCCAGCGTGCGCTCCATCTCGGCGGAAAAGTCCACGTGGCCGGGGGTGTCCAGCAAGGTGGCCTGCAGCGTGCCCAGATTCAGCCCGGCCTGTTTGGAAAAGATGGTGATACCCCGCTGCCGTTCCAGAGAAAAGTTGTCCAGAAAGGCGTTGCCGTGATCCACCCGACCCAGGGTGCGCCGGGCGCCCGAGGTGTACAGCATGGCTTCGGACAGGGTGGTTTTCCCTGCGTCCACATGGGCCAGAATGCCGATGACGGTACGCTTTTGCTGCATGGGTACACCTCCTTTTGGTTGCGTTGTATTGATGATACCATGGCATAGCGCGCTTTTCAATGGAAAGAAAACCGGCACAGTCTGCTGCAGCAGACTGTGCCGGTGGAGTAGTGATGTATTTGTGCTTCAGTTGGGGTTAGGGGGCGACCGGGGTGTCCTGCTCCTCGGTGGTTTCTTCGACGGCGGCGTCTTCCTCAACGAATTCCTCTTCCTCGGAAGGGGCTTCTTCCTCGGCGGGGGTTTCTTCCGCAGAAGCGGCTTCTTCTTCGGTGAGGGCCTCATCCTCAACGGGAGTCTCTACGTCCAGGAGAGCCTCCTCGGAAGGCACATTTTCCGCTGGGGGAGCGAATTCCACGACCGGAGGAACGACCGGCTCGGAGGGGACCACTGCCTCAGGGGGAGTGTAACCGTACGGCGGGGGGAATTCCGAGGGGAAATTCAAGGTGGACACCGGCCCCTGAGGGGAAGCGTTGTCGCTCAGCGTGTGATAGAATCCGCCAAACGCAGTGAAGAAGTAGGCGTTAAGCCAGAGATTCAAGGGGATCTGCGCCAGAATGGCGATCAATACGAACAGGCAGATCAGAACAATGCCCATGCCGAAAGACTTGGCGGCGAAGCACAACACGCCCAGGACAATGCCGATGATGACCAGGACGGCGGGGATCAGCCCCAGCAGGATATACCAGCCCAGGAAAGAAAGGAAGAGGAAGATCAACTTCCACTTGTTGCCGCTCATCAGCTGCTTGCTGCGGGCGATGCCGGCGAACACGCCCAGACGCTCCTGCAAGATCACATACGGGGTCAGAGCATAGCGCAGAGAGAAGAAATACGGCAGGAAGGCCATCAAGATGGCGATTACCACGAACAAAAGAATCAAAAGGCCGCCGGGCAGCAAGTCGCCCAGGAGGAAGGAAACAAGGAAAATCAGAATCGTACCGGCTGCATTGAACAAAAGGTGCCAAAGGAAGGTGAAAATGATGATCATGATCTCGCTTCCGATGATGATGTGGGTGCGGGGGAAGGCGGAAAACAGCTTGCCGATGCCGACGTTCTGGCCGCGGAAGACAGAGAGGGTGTAGTTCCGGTATCCGTAATGGAAGACCCGGCAAATCAGTTGACTGATCAGCGTAATTAAGCTGGCGGCAAGGGACAGCAGGATGATCTGACCGGCGAGAGCGGCAAAGAATTCCGCAACGGCCGTGTCAAAGTGGGGGGAGAGATCCATGTCGTCCAGTTCCTCTTCCAGCTCCTCGCTGAAGACTTCTTCAAAGACTGTGACAATGGCATCGGAGCTAAAGCCCTCCTGAGCGTATTCCGTGGCCGCTTCCACGGCTTCCTTGAAGGGGGCGGAGAACACATTCGTTACGGGGTCGAGGGGGCTGGGGCTGATAAACTGAAACACACCGGCAACGACAAGCACGATCAGAGCGTAGACCAGCGTGACAAGCCACGCTTTGGGTCGGGTGGTGGAAATGGCTTGTTTTGCGGTGCGTTTGATTTGGCTGCGGGAGTAAACCATAATAACGCCTTCTTCCGTAAAATAGTTTTGCGCGGTTTTGGTACACACAAACACCAACCGGGCAAGCGCGATCTGCCGCAAGAAGCAACAAATCAATTTATTTTACCATGGTAGACAAAAAAATACAAGAAGCGCTTGAAAACACCAAAAAACAGGAC
>JAZSCJ010000001.1:0-13980 GCA_045602885.1 Oscillospiraceae bacterium | reverse complement strand
TGGCTCACAGAACGACATGGCTACGATCCGACTTATGCCAATGTTGACGTTCTCGGCACGCTCCTGCTCGGAGGCAAACTGGAAGTCACCCTCAGTACCGGAGAAGTCCAGAATGACCAGATTGTCATCCTTGGCCACAGCCGCCATAGCGGTGGGCATATCGGTGCAGATGAAGTCCACAGCGCCGGTCTGCAGCTGCATGATCATGGCAGGAGCATTTTCGGCAGGAGCCAGCAAGTCAGCACCCTCGATCTGGGTCAGGCAGGTGTCATACCAGATGGTACCGGACTGGGAGGTGCACTTACCACCGGCCAGATCGGCGATGCCGGTAGCGTTGGCATAGGGGCTGTCCTTGGTGGTAACACAGACGATGGTAGCATAGTAGTAGGGGCCGGCCATATCGACCTCGGCCATGCGGTCAGCCGTCATGGACTGGCCGGCGATGTTGGCGTCCATGGTCTTGGACTGCACGGCGGGGCACAGGGAATCCCATGCGCTGGAGACGACCTCCAGCTGCCAGCCGTTGGCATCGGCGATCTTCTGGGCGATCATCACGTCGTAGCCGTTGGCAAACGCACCGGGCACATTGGCGATGGGCACAGCGCCGTTGGAATCGTCCATCTGAGTCCAGTTGTAGGGAGCGTAAGCGCACTCCATACCCACGGTGAACACACCATCTTCCACGCCGGTATAAGCGGCATCCGCGGGCTGGTTTTCCCCTTCAACGGGTACTTCGGGAGCAGCGCCCTGGTCATCGGCGGGAGCGCCGCAGGCGACCAGCGACAGCGCCATGAGCATGGCAAGCAGCAGAGCAAGAATCTTCTTCATTGTAAATACTTCCTTTCTTGTATCAAACAAAGAAAACGACCACAGCGCGCGCTGTGGTCGTCACTTCATATCAAACCGATTCGGCACATATGACTTGCAACGATAGCACTCCACGCAATGTGACAGTCGACAGGATATTCTCCGGCCGACCAACGAAGGCCCGCTCAAACGCGCCCCCATTTCGGCAAAGCGCCCCTTTCCGCCAGCCTCACCGATGTTTGAGCATCTTACGCAGGCATACTGATGGGCTTTGCACCTCTATCCCTTTGTTCTGCAGCGATTATGACAGAAAGCCAATCGTTTGTCAAGGCAGCCCCTGTGTTTTTCCGAGAAAAACATCTGTGCTCGGAATGTTCTTCCAAGAAAATACATCCAGCAATTCCCGGGCCGATACCGCATCCGGTTCTTTCTGTAATCCCAACAGCATGGCCAGCCATCCGATCAACTGCTCCGGCGTGTACTGTTGGCACAGCGCGCCCATGTCCATGTCCCGTTCTCGCTTGGACAGGCGGCGCCCATCCTCAGCCAGCAGCAGCGGCGTATGGGCATAACCAGGCGGCACAAACCCCAGACTGCGGTGCAGCCAGATCTGCCGGGGTGTGGAGGACAGCAGATCGCGCCCACGCACCACACGGGTTACGCCCATCAGCCCATCGTCCACCGTGACGGCCAATTGATAGGCGCACACGCCATCGGAACGGCGCACCAGAAAATCACCGCAGTCCCGGAGCAGGTTTTCCTTGTATTCCCCGCAATTGCCGTCCACAAAGGAAATGTCCTCATCGGGCACGGCAGCGCGCAGGGCCGGCGGCCGGTCTGCGTTTGCAACACGCTGTACCCGTTCCTCTTGTATCAGCGAGCGGCAGGGGCAGGCGCCATCGCCCCGGGCCTCGCCCAAATGGGGGGCCGAGGCGGCCAGACGCTGGGCACGGGTACACCAGCAGGGGTAGATCAGCCCCTCCCGTTCCAGTTTGTCCAAATATTCTTGATAAATACCGCTACGCTCACTTTGGCGGTACGGGCCATGAGGGCCGCCAACTCCATACCCTTCATCCCAGTCCAAACCCAACCATTCCAGATCCCGGGCCACTTGGGCGGCATAGCTTTCGCTGCACCGGTCGGGGTCCAGATCCTCCATGCGCAGCACCATGACGCCGCCCACACTGCGGATATCCAGCCATGCCGCCAGAGCCGAAAGCAAATTGCCCAGGTGCATCCGCCCACTGGGACTGGGCGCAAAGCGTCCCCGTTGCATAACCGTTCTCCCCCTTTGTGTCCGTTTCACCGCTTGCGCGCTTATGTCGCTTGCATTGTATCACAAAGCCTTTCACGGCACAAACATTTTCCCATTTCGCTTGCACCGCAACGGATTTGCAGCCTATGCAAAAGAAAAAGCCCGAAACCATTTGGTTTCGGGCTTTTGGTGCGCGAGGCGGGACTTGAACCCGCACGTGCGTAATGCACACTAGAACCTGAATCTAGCGAGTCTGCCAATTCCACCACTCGCGCACATTGTTTGCGCCGTTCAGCGCGAAATTTATAGTACCACGTGCTTCCCCCGATGTCAATACTTTTTTTGAATTTTTTCAAAAGACGACGGCTTTTTTCAAAAGTGCCCCCTTTACAAAGAAAGGAAAGGTTGCTATAATGTTGAGCGTTCCGAAGAAAATATGCGTCCGTAGCGCAATGGATAGCGCATCAGATTCCGGTTCTGAGGGTTGGGGGTTCGAGTCCCTTCGGGCGTGCCAAAAAAGGTCAGCGGTTTTTACCGCCGACCTTTTTTGTTCTCTTCTCATGCGAAGGGACTCGAACCCTGTTTCCCTCTTACACCATCATCTGATAGATCTTGGTGCAGTCGTCCTTATCCAGCTTGGCAAAGCCCTCGATATAACCGGGGCGGCCGCCGGCCACGCAGAGCATCTCCACCAGCGTGGGGATATCCTCTTCCTTGGCGCCCAGCTCTGCAAAATTCTTGGGCATACCGAGGGAGCTGAGGAAATTCTGCAGCGCGACGATGCCGGCCTCGGCCGTGACTTCAGGATGGTCAAAGTCCATCTGACAACCCCACACACGCACCGCCACCTTGGCAAAGCGCATGACATCCCGGTGCATCACATAGCGGAACACCGCCGGCATGGTGACCGCCAGACCGGCACCGTGGGCGCAGTCGTAAAGGGCGGAAAGCTCATGCTCGATGGTGTGGCTGCACCAGTCCTGGGTGCGGCCCACGCCGCAGGAATTGTTGTGGGCCATCATACCGGCCCACATAATGTTGGCGCGGGCTTCGTAGTTGTTGGGGTCGGCCAGCACCCGGGGCGCTTCGTGGATCATGGTAAGCATCAGCGCTTCCAGCAGGCGGTCGGTGACCTCCACCTCCTTGGTGTTGGTCAGATACCGCTCGTACAGGTGGGCCAGAATGTCCGCCGCACCGCTGGCCGTCTGATAGGCGGGCAGAGTCTGGGTCAGCGCAGGATTGAGAATGCTGAACCGGGGGCGCAGATCGTCGCTGGGCGTGGACGCACGCTTGAGCATCCCATTTTCGTGGGTGACCACCGCATCGGCGCTGCCCTCGCTGCCGGCCGCCGAAATGGTGAGCACCGTGCCGATGGGCAGCGGCTTTTCCTGGGGACGGCCGCAGAAGAAGTCCCAGAAATCTCCCTCATAGGGAACGCCCATGGCGATGGCCTTGGAGGAGTCAATGGTGCTGCCGCCGCCGACGGCCAGAATAAAGTCCACCTTTTCCTTGCGGCACAGCTCAATGCCCTGATAGACCAGGCCGCTTCTGGGGTTGGGCTGAACGCCGCCCAAAACCACATAGGGAATGTTCTCCCCCTCCAGCGAAGCCTTCACACGATCCAAAAGGCCAGAGCGCACCGCGCTGCCGCCGCCGTAATGGATGAGCACCTTGGTACCACCAAAGCGCTTGACATACTGACCGGCATTGTTTTCCTGCTCCTTACCAAAGGCAAACAGCGTGGGAGAGTAAAAGGTAAAATTATTCATCGTGCCTTCCTCCTGTTTTCTGTGTTTCCAAACCGCACTATGCCGGCATCCCCGAACGGATGCAGACCCATGCAGGCTTTCTCTGTGTGCCAGTATAGCATCCCCTGCAGCAAATTACAATCCATCTGTGACTGCCGCTCCTCCACCGCGGTTGTTTTCTCGTGCTTTTTCCAGTTTTTTCTCGTATTTTCCTTGACTTTATTCAATTATTTGGTATGATGAAGGTAGTTAGACTACTCGTTCCAAATTTTCCAAAAAGCGCCAAAGCAAACGTTTTGTTTTGGGCCGATGGAATGCAGCAAATTGAACACTCGGCAAACCCATTGAAAAGTGGTGACGCAAAGCTATAGGGGCTTCCCTTTTACCAAGTAAGCCAGCCAGTTGCACGTTGAGTCAGCGTATCCTGACACCGGCTATGCTTATGCACCTCTTTTCATGAGAGGTGCATTTTGTTGTTTTTGGGGTGCACAGAACGTATTTTGAATTGATGATGGAGCGTGTTCACATGAAAAAATTACAAACCCGAATTACCGCAGTCTTTCTCGCCGTCGCGTTGGTCGTGGCGATCTGCCTGACCGTGGTCGGCGTGCTTCTGGCCCGCTACGCCACCATGTCCGCCATTGAAAAGACCCTGGCGGAGACCGCCTCCATTGCCGCCACCACGGCACAAAATGCCATTTCCTCCTACACCTATACCATTTCGGAGATCGCCGCCCATCCCCTGTTGATCGACGATGCGGCCACCGCCGAAGAAAAGTGCGCCTATCTGCAGAGCCGCGCTGATGCCTACTACATGCGCATGGGCAGCATGGCCGATGCACGGGGCTACGACTCGGTGCTCGGCGTGGACATCTCCAAAGAACCCTTCTTCCAAAACGCCCTTGCGGGCAAGACCTATATGTCCACCCCCTACGTTACGGCCGATCGAACCGATGCCTATCTGATGATCGGCGCTCCCATCTTCCGGGATGAAACCGTAGTCGGCGTGGCCTACTTCCAGTGCGACGTCACCGTGCTGCAAAACCTGATGGCAAACCTCTCCATCGGCGACAAAGGCACCGCCTACATTCTGGATAACCAGGGCACCACCATCGCCTACACCGACCTTTCTCTGGTGCTCAATCAGGAAAACGGCATGGCGCTGGCTGCTGCCAACCCGGGCGATCGAGATCTGCAGGTTCTGGCCGAGATCGAGCGGCGCATGGTGGCCGGCGAGACCGACTGCGCAGAGTATTATTACGAAGCAGACGACACCCACAGCTTCCAGAGCTTTGCACCCATCCCGGGAAGCGACGGCTGGAGCGTCGCCGTCACGGTCGACAAGGTCGAGTTTATGCGCTCGGCACGCATCGGCACCTGGATCCTCATTGCCATTCTGGCGATCACGGTGATTCTGGCCGGCGTCGTTTCGGTGTATTTCGGCCGCTCCATCGCACAGCCCATCGTCGCCTGCACCGAGCGCATCCAGCTGTTGGCCGCCGGTGATCTCACCACGCCCGTTCCCGACATTGACCGCGAGGACGAGATCGGTCAATTGGTCGAATCGTCGCGTTCCATTCTCACCTCGCTGGGCGATATGATCCAGGATATGAGCTATCTGCTGGCCCAGATGGGCAACGGAAACTTCGACCTTGACTTCACCAACAAGCAGGTTTATGTGGGCGATTTCTCCGGTCTGCTCACCTCCATGCAGTCCATTCAGTCCAGCTTGAGCCACGTTCTGTCGCAGATCCATCGCAATTCCGAGCAGATCAACGAAGGTGCAGGCAACGTCGCCCACGGCGCGCAGGAGCTGGCGCAGGGCGCCAACCAGCAGACCTTCGCACTGGAAAACCTCTCCTCTTCCATTTCCGGCATCGTTGCCCACGCCAAGGAGAATACCGATCTTGCCCGCATGGCCTGTGACCGCGCTCAGGCCGCTGACACCAAGATCCACGAAAGCGATCGCCAGATGGAAGAGATGAATCTGGCCATGGCAGAGATCACCAACGCTTCGCAGGAGATCAGCAAGATCATCGCCGCCATTGAAAACATCGCCTTCCAGACCAATATTCTGGCTCTGAACGCATCGGTCGAGGCCGCCCGCGCAGGTAACGCCGGCAAGGGCTTTGCCGTGGTTGCCGACGAGGTGCGTAATCTGGCCGCAAAGTCGGACGAGGCCGCAAAGGCCACCAAGGAATTGATCGACCGTTCCATCGATGCGGTGCGCAACGGCAGCACCATTGCCCAGAAGGTCAACGTAACACTGCAGGAGACCACCGAAGTGGTGTTGTCGTCCATCAACGATATGCATCAGGTTTCCGACGCCGTGGAAAAGGAAGCCGCCTCGGTCGAGCAGCTCAACATCGGTCTGGGCCAGATCGCCGCGGTGGTTCACAGCAACTCTTCGATCAGCGACGCGTCTGCCGCGGCCAGCCAGGAGCTTTCCGCACAGGCACACATCCTCAAGGATATGGTCGGACAGTTCAACCTTCCCGGTCAGTCCAACGGCTGCGAACAGGAGTAATCCTCCATACGAAAACACGGGTCGGCTGCATTTGCAGCCGTCCCGTTTTGCAGTTATGACGCCGTTTTCCTTGCCCCTCCCAAGTGAAACAGCCGCCGCACCCCCACGCCCTGCGCCTGCAGCGCGGCCAGATATTCCACCGCGCCAAACAAAACACATCCCACCATGGAGCCAATCTGCGGAAAGCCGCTGTTCTGCGCCCAGCAAAACAGCAGGTTCACGCAAAGCCCCATCAGCAGCGCCGCCAACCCCGGGGCGACCAGCCACTCAAAGGCACGGATTTGCAAGCCGGTGGCACGCACGGTGGAAACAAGGTTCATCAGCAGTCCCAGTACCGAACTGAACAGGAAGCCGGCCACATAGCCCTTCAACCCTACACCGGGTATGCCCACCGTAACATAGATCAAGACAAGCTGCACCGCAGCGCAGACAATGGAGTTGCGCGCCGCACTGCGCGGCTGACCCACCCCATTCAGCACACAGGCAAGCACCGACTGATAGCAGCTGATCAGCACCCCTACTGCCAAGGGCAGCATATGCTCCCCCACCCGTGCATCCCCGAACAAAAGCTGTCCCAGTGCAGGGCCGATCACGACCAGAAGCGCCGTGGCCGGCATCATCAAAATCGAGGTGGCCAGTAGGGCGCGATTCAGTCGGCGCTGAATGGCGTTTCGATCCCCCACCGCAGCGCTTTCCGCCATCTTGGGCACCATGATCAGACACATCGCCCCAATCAAAGCGGTCGGCACATTGAGCAGTGGAACGGTCATGCCGCACAACACGCCAAAGCTCGACATGGCCTGACTGACGGGCATCCCTCCGGCCACCAGACGCTGGGGTATGAGCACCGAACTGGCCCCGGCCATCAAATTGCCCAACAGCGCCGTGACTCCCACCGGTACGGCAATGGACGCAATGCGCCGCCATGGCACGTCTTTCTCCCCGTGGGGCGCAGGGCGGCCCATCCTGCGGCGAAATAAAATGACCAGAGTGAGGGCCGAAAACACCTCGCACAAAACCATACCGGTGACGATCAGTCCCACCGTTTTTTCCGCGCTGCGTGGCAGAAAGGCCACCAGCAGGCCCAGTACGGCAAGGGCACGGATAACCTGCTCGCAAAGCTCGGTGATGGCTGGCGTACCTACCTTGCCCGCACCGTAAAAGGTGTGCTTATGCAGGTTTTCCACCCCGGTCAGCAACACGCAGGGCACCAGCAAAATCAGTCCCAGTCGGGTACGGGCATCCCCCAGCAGCCACACCGAAATGGCATCCGAGCAAAGGATGACCACCGCCCCCAGGGGCAGCACAAGCAAAACAAACACCGTCAAACAGCGGCGCAGCGCCCGATGAATGGCCCCCGGACGGCCCAACGCATGATACTCCGCCGTCAACGTGGATACCGCCGTGGTCAATCCCACCGCCGAAACGGACAAAAACACCGCATAGACCGGCATGATAAGCTGATACAACCCCATGACCTCTGCCCCGATCAGTCGGGACAGGGCAATGCGGTAAAAGAACCCTAAAATCTGGGACAACACCCCGGTGCCGGTCAGCAGCAGCGTGGCATACGTCGCAGAGGAACGCTCCCACTTCAAATCCCCACCCCCTTCCTCGCATCCTATGTTCCGGTGCACAGCGGCAAAACTCTTTGACAAATAACAGCAAAAAGAGTAATATGACTGCATTGTGATTTTTTGCGAGGAAGTGACCCCCATGCCAGCCACCTTTATCAATGCCGGTTTGATCCTGCTGGGCAGTATCATCGGCCTGTTATTCAAAAACAAAATCAGCAGCCGCTTTTCTTCGGTCATCTCTCACGCGCTGGCCCTGTGCGTGCTGGCCATCGGCATCACCATGGCCATCGACACCAACGACACCCTTTGCGTCATCATCTGCATGGTGGTGGGCGTTGTACTGGGTGAAGCACTGAAAATCGAGGATCGACTGGACCGGGCCGGCGAGTTTTTGCGCCGCAAGCTGGTGCACAGCGAAAGCGGCAACGCCCGCTTTACCGAAGGCTTTGTGACGGCCACGCTGCTGTACTGCGTGGGCGCCATGGCCATCACCGGCTCCATCGAAGCCGGTCTGAACCACAATTACTCCATTATCGTATCCAAGGGCGTCATCGACGGCGTGACCTCCATCTCCTTTGCCGCCGCCATGGGCGTGGGCGTGGCCTTCTCGGTGATTCCGCTAATCCTTTATCAGGGCGCAATCACTCTGCTGGCCACGGTGGTTGGGCCGTACCTTCCCACACAGGTCATCACCGAAATGAGCGCTGTAGGCGGTCTGGCCATTATGGGCATCGCCATCAATATGTTTGCCATACCCAATGTAAAGCTGAAGGTCGGCAATATGCTGCCGGGTATCTTCCTGCCCATTCTTTATCTGCCGCTGGTCAATTGGCTGGGCGAGCTGATGGGCAAACTCGCCTGAAATACGACCGCACCAAACCTGTCCGTTCCCGGTACTCCGGGCGCGGACAGGTTTTTTAATTTTTTTCAAAAAAACTCTTTACAAAGCCAAACCGGTATGTTATTATAATCTCGCAAATGATAATCATTATCATTAAGGAGGTAGCTATGGAGAAGGCAACACGCTACAGCAAGAAGCGTGAGGCCATCCTGTCCGCCATCTGCTCTACCGACACCCATCCCAGCGCTGACTGGGTCTACCAAACCTTAAAGCCCCTGTATCCCGATCTGAGCCTTGGCACAGTTTATCGGAATCTGGCCCGATTTAAGGAAGAAGGCCTGGTCATCAGCGTGGGCACGGTAAACGGCCAGGAGCGGTTTGACGGTACGGTGCAGCCTCACACCCACTTCATTTGCACATCCTGCGGCATCGTTCTGGATTTCCACGAGTTAAAACAGGACGAAGCGCTCAATCGAAAGGCCGAGCAGATGCACGGTCTGAAGATCGACCACCACGAGCTTGTATTCTATGGCACCTGTCCCCATTGCTTAACTACTTAATAAAAAAACAATTATTTTTAGGAGGAACATAGTATGAAGAAGTTTGTTTGCAGCGTTTGCGGTTACGTCCACACCGGCGACAGCGCCCCCGAGTCCTGCCCCGTTTGCCACGTTGGCTCCGACAAGTTCGTGGAGCAGACCGGCGAGATCAAGCTGGCTGCTGAGCATGAGTACGGCATCTATGCCAAGACCGTCAAGAACAACCCCGACATCAGCGCCGAGGACAAGGCCTACATCCTGGAGCAGCTCAAGGCCAACTTCACCGGCGAGTGCTCCGAGGTAGGCATGTACCTGTGCATGGCCCGCATCGCTCACCGCGAGGGCTATCCCGAAGTGGGTCTGTACTGGGAGAAGGCCGCTTGGGAAGAGGCCGAGCACGCCGCCAAGTTTGCTGAGCTGCTGGGCGAAGAGCTGGAGCCCAACATGAAGGCCGACACCAAGGCCAATCTGGCCTGGCGTGTGGACTGCGAGTTCGGCGCCACCGCCGGCAAGATGGAGCTTGCCACCTGCGCCAAGAAGAACAATCTGGACGCCATCCATGACACCGTCCACGAGATGGCCCGCGACGAGGCGCGTCACGGCAAGGCACTGAAGGGTTTGCACGATCGTTATTTCGGTTAAACTATATCCAATCATACGGCGGGGCCTGCCCCGCCGTATGTCATACAAAGGAGGTTTCTTATGGATCCCAAGGCTTTGCAGCACATCACCTACGGTCTGTACCTGCTCAGTGCGCGGCAAAATGACCGCGACAGCGCCTGCATCATCAACACCGCGGCGCAGGTGGCTTCCGACCCGGTGCGCATCAGCATTTCCGTCAACAAGAGCAACTACACCTGCGGTATGATTTTGGACACGGGTGTGTTTACCCTTTCTGCCCTTTCCGTGGATGCCCCCTTTGCCCTGTTTCAGCGCTTTGGTATGCAGTCCGGCCGGGACTGCGACAAATTCGCCGGCTTTGACGGCGCGCAGCGCAGCGAAAACGGTCTGTATCATCTGACCCGATACAGCAGTATGAACCTTTCCGCTAAGGTCGTGCAGCAATTGGATCTGGGCAGCCACATTCTGTTTTTGGCCGAAGTGGTCGATGCCGCAGTGCTGTCCGACCGCCCCGCCTGCACCTACAGCTATTATCAAAGTGAGATCAAACCCAAGGCGCAAAAGGCCAAGAAGAAGCAGTGGGAATGCGCCATCTGCGGCTATATCTACGAGGGCGACCCGGTGCCCGACGACTTTATCTGCCCCCTGTGCAAGCACGGAAAAGAGGATTTTCGCCCGGTGCAGTAACCCCCCTTTGACCAATAAAAACGGCGCGAGCAGCTTTCAACTGCTCACGCCGTTTTTTATTTACGCTTGGAAGTGGTCGTCATGGATACGGGCACTGGTTCTGCCCTCGGGCTTGATCTCGCCGGCACGAGCCAGCGCCTGCTTGGTCATCATGGGGCCAAACAGCTCATACACCAGCACGGCAAACAGCACGACATTGCGCACCAAAACGCCTTCTGCCAGTCCGGTGGCAGTCAGCGCCATGCCCAGAGCCACTCCGGCCTGGGGCAGCAGAGTGATGCCCAGATTGGA
This sequence comes from Oscillospiraceae bacterium, assembly GCA_045602885.1. Classification (GTDB taxonomy): domain Bacteria; phylum Bacillota; class Clostridia; order Oscillospirales; family Oscillospiraceae; genus JAJPXI01. The sequence goes on along the minus strand of JAZSCJ010000001.1, from coordinate 3,087 downwards.
AACGACCCGCGGGGGGCAACGGGTCATGCGGCTGCTGATGCCGGCGCCGCTGTACTTGCCCAGGGAGCGGGAGATAATGTAGATCACACCGATCATCAGCACCAGCGGATTGCTCAAAATGTTCAGATCCAGCTCGGCGCCCGAAATAACAAAGAACAGGATGTTCAGCGGCGTGGTCCATTTGTTCACACGATCCATCAGTTCTTCCGAGAAATCACAGATGTTGCAAAACACCGTGCCGGTCATCATACACACCAACAGCAGCGAAAAGCCGCAATGCAGACCGGCCACCTGGAACTTGACCATGGACAGGCCCACCGTCAGCAGCACAAAGCCCACCGAAATGGACAGACGCTTGCCACGGGAGTGGAAGAAGCGCTCCACAAAATGCAGCAGCAGACCCATCACGGCGCCCAGCACCAGGGACAGCACAATTTCGATGATGGGCTCCAGCACAATGGCACGGATGCTGGCCGTACCCTGCTCCATGGCCTTGGCCATGCCAAAGGAGATCGAAAAGAGCACCAGACTGACTGCATCGTCCAGTGCCACCACCAGCAGCAACAGCTTGGTCAGCGGCCCGTCGGCCTTGTACTGACGCACCACCATCAAGGTGGCTGCCGGCGCGGTGGCCGAAGCGATGGCACCCAGCGTAATGGCGGTGGGCAGGGAGATCAGATCCGGCTTGAGAAAGTGCAGCGTGATCAGCGCCGCATCCACCAGTATAGTCGCGCTGCACGCCTCGACAATGCCGATGATCACCGCGCGCTTTCCCATACTTTTCAGCTGGGACAGACGAAACTCATTGCCGATGGTAAAGGCGATAAAGCCCAGCGCGGCCTGCGTCAAAACGCTGAACCCCTTTACGGCCTCCAGCGAGCCAAAGCCCAATCCGGGCACGCCCAGCCGACCGATGCAGAAGGGGCCCAGCAGCAGACCGGCCACCAGATATGCCGTAACGGCAGGCAGCGACACCTTTTTTGCCACACGGGACATCAAAAGACCGCCGATCATGGCGATGGAAATACAAATCAAAAGCTCCATATCGTTCCCTCATTTCTCTTTCGTGCCCATCTTAGCACTTCCCGGACAATTCCTCAACTGCCAACTTCACCGAATTGCGCTGGCAATGGTTCTGCGTTCTGCCCGTTTTTCACAAAGAGAAGGCCGTCCAACTCCTGCAAAAACAGGCTTTTGCCCATTGTACTTGCATAGCAGAAGGAATATAATAGCAACCATATTGTAATACGGAAGAAAAAGAGTAAGGTGAAACATATGAAAACGTTTTATCCCAGTTTGATTTCCTGTATGAAGACCTATTCCAAGGGTCAGCTCGTTAAGGACATTATTTCCGGTATCATCGTGGCCATCATCGCCCTGCCCCTGTCCATCGCGCTGGCCATCGCGTCCGGCGTCGGCCCGGCTGTGGGTCTGTACACCGCCATCGTGGCCGGTTTCCTTGTGGCTCTGTTGGGCGGCAGCACCGTGCAGATCTCCGGCCCTACGGCGGCCTTCGCCACCATCGTGGCCGGCGTTGTCGCCACCCAGGGCATTGACGGTCTGGCTATTGCCACCATCATGGCCGGTATCCTTCTGGTTTTGATGGGCGTGTTCAAGTTGGGTGGCTTGATCAAGTTCATCCCCCACACCATTACCACCGGCTTTACCGCAGGCATCGCCGTCACCCTTCTGATCGGTCAGCTCAAGGACTTTTTCGGTCTGACCTTTGAAAAATCCCCTATCGAGACCATGGAAAAGCTGGAGCAGGTCATCCACTGCTTTGGCACCGTGAATCTCTGGGCCGTTGTGATCGGCGTGCTCTCGCTGGTCATTCTGATCGTCCTGCCCCGCCTGCTGCCCAAGGTGCCCGCCTCGCTGATCGCCGTGATCGTGTGCGCCGTGGTGGTCAAGCTGTTTGACATTCCCGTCAACACCATCGGCACGCTGTACCCCGATATCAGCTCGGCGCCCCCCCGACTGGTCTTCCCCAGCGGCATCACCTGGGATAAGATCATCTCTCTGGTCCCCAACGCCTTTACCATCGCCGTGCTGGCCGCGGTGGAATCCCTGCTGTCTGCCGTGGTGGCCGACGGTATGGTGGGCGGCAAGCGCCACAACTCCAACACCGAGCTGATCGCTCAGGGTGTGGGCAACATCGGCTCGGCCCTGTTTGGCGGTATCCCCGCCACCGGCGCCATCGCCCGCACCGCCGCCAACATCAAAAACGGCGGCCGCACCCCCATTTCCGGCATGGTCCATGCCCTGCTGCTGTTTGCCATGCTGGTGGTGCTTATGCCCTACGCCAAGCTGATCCCCATGCCCACCATTGCCGCCATCCTGTTCGTGGTGGCCTACAACATGAGTGAGTGGCGCATGTTTACCGTGATCGTCCGCCGCGCACCCAAAAGCGACATTTTGGTGCTGCTGCTCACCTTTATTCTGACCGTGGTCTTTGATCTGGTGGTCGCCATTGTGGTAGGTATCATCCTGTCCACCGTTCTGTTCATGAAGCGCATGAGTGACGAAACGCAGATCCGCGGCTGGAAGGTCACCGAAGACGAAAATGACCCCGATTCCATCACCCGCAAGACGGTTCCGGCCGATACCATGGTCTATGAGATCACCGGCCCCATTTTCTTTGGTGCCAGCGATAAGGTGGCCGAGATTTTTGCCCAGAGCGAGGAAAAGGTAGTCATCCTGCGTATGCGCAGCGTTCCCACCATCGACGCCACCGGCCTGCACACCTTCAAGAGCATTCTCGCCACCTGTGAGAAAAAGGGTATGACGCTGATCATGTCCCACGTGAATGAGCAGCCCATGAAGGTCTTCCAGAAGGCCGGCATGGTGGAAAAGAACGGCGCGGACAACTTCTGCCCCAACATTGACGCCGCGCTGGAACGCGCCCGCGCTCTGACCCAGGCGTGACCGAACAGCTACATAAAAAAAGGATTCCTGCCGCAAGGCAGTAATCCTTTTTTCGTTTTTTCTTGTTGGCAGATCAAATGCCTTCCGCCTCAGCATCGTAAAACTTGCTGCGGGCGGGCTTTTCCTGCTGGGGCTGTTCGGCCCCGGCGGCGGCACAGAAAC